>JAMOMT010000181.1 GCA_027066965.1 Archaeoglobaceae archaeon | reverse complement strand
GTTTCCTCTCCCTCCACACCAACTGTCCTCGTCTCCCTTTCCCACACCTCTTCCTTCAGCATTCTCCTGACGAGCTCGAGCTCGATTCCGCATTCTTCAAGTTTTTTCAACAACCTTTCAAAGTCTTCTAAGCAGACTTTACCTCTAAACCCCTCATAGTCGAAACTGACAGTTCCGTCATCCTTCACGACGACTCTGACCTTCACAGTTATTCACCTGTAAGCGTCTATCACAATTCCATCAGCAAGCTCCTGAATTTTCAGCTCGTACCCCTCTCTCGCGAGGGATTGAGCTATCGCTTCTGCCGTATACATTTTTACAAACTCCCTGACTATCGCATCGTGAATATGTAAGTTGCCCCTGACCTGCCAGAGATATCTGTCAGAAAGAACATTAAGGCTTCCATCCGTCTCAGCAAACCCAACGCTTACTCCGTCGACCTCTATTCCGACTGAAACTCTTACTTCTCTACCGTAGTAGTCTCTGACTCTGTCAGTGAGCTTACCTCTGTAAGTGAGACATATCCTTTCCGCCACCTTTCTCGCTATATCGGGATTAAGTCTCTTTATCCTCGTCCGAGTCACCGATATGTGGCTCAAACTTCCACCCCCCAATTTGTTTCTTCACACACCTCCTCTTTCGTTGTCTCCTTCGTTATTGTTCTCGTTCTCGTTTCTTTCGTCTCTCGCCTCAAGTTCCCTCATAAGGGCATTAATTCTGCTTTCCATCCTTTCAACAGCCCCTACTCCATCCTGTTTTCCACGTTCCTGAACATTCTGAGAAACAACAGACTCCACCGACACCTGCTGAAACGTCTGAGGAATAGATGTACTCTGAGTTCTCGCGACTCTCCGGGCAGATTCAAGAATTTCCGAGACGAACCAAGCCACAATGACAACAAAAGCGAAGGATAAAACGTTGAAGGCGTTGGGTTTGAAGCCCGGGACCTCGGGGTATATGAAGCTCACGGCAAGGAAAGGCACATAACTCGACCCTATCAAAGCTAGTAGAGTTGCGACGTGTCCATACTTCTTCACAGCCTCCTTTACGTAAGCAGGAATTACAGCTATGAGAAGCCACCCTACAAGTAGGACTATGAACTGCTGGGAGTTTGCAACTCCTGAAACTAGCTTCGAAGCGAAAGTTCCAAGCTTTCCAATTTCGGAGCCGAAGTCAAGAATTGAGGCCGCGATCTTGGATATGCTTACGACTTTTGCAGGAGGTCTGGACAGCAGAGAGGTCGAGAAGTCAAGAGTTAAGTGGCCAAGAGTTGAAAAGGGCAGGATACTGCAGATGGCAAAACCGGAGAAGAAAGTTACGAGACTGACTTTCGTGGCCTTCTTTGCCCCGTAAAGCAGACCTGCAAGCACTATCGGAAAAAACTCGAGACCATAGAACATCAGGTAAAAAGAGGAGGAGTAAATCAGGAAATCAAGGTAGCTGCAAGAGAGGACTGCAGGAGAGACAACTGCATACAAGAGAAATGCGAGTCCCCCCATGACGGGGTTCTGATACGAAAGTGAAAGAGAGAGGGTTACCCAAGTAATCGAAAAAGATAGGCTCTTGCTCCTTAAGGCTGAAGCGGCTGAGACTGCGGAGATAAACAAGACCCATCTATGAGGAAAAAACGGGATCAAAACGAGGAGCTTTTCCGTGAGAAAGAACATTACGAGTGCTGTCAGGATCCTGAGAATATTCTTCGCATGCTTTCCGTAAAAGCCGCCAGCCCTCTCAAATAGTTCACTTAACTTGTTATCTAACGTGGTGATACTCTGAAGGTTTTGCATGCCAAATTCTTCCAGCAAAAAAGAACTTTTAAAATTTTCGAATGAAAATCCAGACACATAGATCGATAAATTTGATGAACGGTTGATTTACTGAACAGTTGAACAACCCGAAAAATATTAATTGATGAGCATTATACTGCTTATGATGCGGCCAGAAGATCTGGTTGGTATTCTCGAGGGCGCGAACACAGCTATAGTTGCCGACGATGAGTACAGTGCCGCAACTTTCGTGTGCGAGCTTGCCACACGACAGCTCGCCGAAAAAACTGTAATCGTCGTTTACTCCGAAATAAAGTGCAGGAAAATTGAGAAACTCCTTTCCTCCAAAGCGTACTGCTCAGGAATCAGCAGTTTGCTGAGTAGAATTCCCGTCGTAAAAGTAGGAAAAACGAACAGAGCCGGTTTTGGAAACGTCGTCGCTTACGTAGAAGAAAGAGGAGATCTCAGGGAGATGTGCGGAGAAATAGGATCCATATTGAAAAGGCTGTACGACAGCAAAGAAATAGCGTTTTTCGTAGGTTTTGATCTCGTTTCTTACCTCTACTCCCCAGCGGAGATAGTAGCCGGGATGGAGGAGCTTTTGACGCACATACCGGAAATGACGAAGTTCTTCCTGCTGACGAGGATGAAAAGAGAGTGCGTACCTGTCATAACCAACATGTTCGATGTCATGATAAGAATAAAGAGGTCAAGGGGATTTGACATAATGGCCTACAACAGAGTTTACGACGTGTTCGTCGAGCACAGCATAATCAGGGAGCTGCCACCACTCCCACTA
The DNA here is from genome assembly GCA_027066965.1 of Archaeoglobaceae archaeon. Classification (GTDB taxonomy): domain Archaea; phylum Halobacteriota; class Archaeoglobi; order Archaeoglobales; family Archaeoglobaceae; genus WAPX01. The sequence continues at coordinate 19,853 of JAMOMT010000181.1, read as the reverse complement.
TTCAGGATAGACGGAGAAAAGATGGTTAACATAGTGTAAGGTGATCAAATGGACATAGCCGAACTCGTAAACGCGCTCAGAGGTTACAGTGTTGCTATACTGTCTGACGACGCTTATGGAGCTGTGTTGTTCGTGAACCACATAACCTCAGTCATGTGCGGAAACTCCGAAGATGTCGTGTTCGTTGTATACAGAGAGAGCACATGCAGAAAACTCTACAGGATAATGCTTTCCCTGAGAGAAGAGAATCGGTGCATAGACAAATTCTTCGAAAGCGTAAAGGTGGTAAAAGTAGGAAAAACGCCAGAAACTTGCTTTGGAGAACTCGTCGCTTTTGTGGAGGATAACGAAAACATCGTCGACGTTGCCGCAGAAATCGGAAGGATCTTAAGAAACAAGTTTCCAGAGAGCACGATCGTTTTCTTCGGCTTTAATCTGGGAATTCAGATTTACGAGGTTTCGAACATCGTTAGAGCTCTGGAGGAGTTGTTCAGCAGAATTAGGAACACGACGTACTTCGTAGTTTCGTCGAGAGAAGTCACAGACCTGATGGCAAACGTATTCGACGTCGTGGTATGCATCTCCAAGATTGAATCGTTCGGAATGAGACCGAACAACATCTACAACGTCTACATCGAGCACAGCATAATCAGCAGAATTCAGCAGATGCCCCTATACCGAATAGACGAAATGGGTCTGGTCGAGTTGTGAGTTCCTTCAGCGCCAAAATTAACCCAAAAGTTATTAAAGTAAATCTAAAAGCAATAAAAAATCACGAGGAGTCGAGGATTTCCCTTATTATTCTCGCAGTCTCTCCCGGGTCTGCTCTACCTCTCGTCGCCTTCATCACCTGTCCCACCAAGTAGTTCAAAGCCTGCTTCTTGCCAGCGTAATAATCCTCAACAGCCTTCGGGTTGTTCTCTATCGCCTCTCTACAAAGCCTCTCCACTTCCTCCTTCGGAATTGCGAACAGACCTTTGGCCTTGATTATCTCCTCTACTTTTCCTCCTTCGTCGAGCTTCGTCCTTATTACCTCTACCACTCCCTTCTCCGTTATCTCGCCCTTCTCGAAGTGTTTCAGCAGATTAACCATCTCCTCCGGCTCCATCCTCTCGTAGGCAAAGCTGAAGTCCTTGCTGCGGTAGTTGAGCTCTCCCCTCAACACATCCACGATCCAGCTCGCTGCGAGCTTTGGGTTAACAGTCTTGGCTACCTCCTCAAAGTAGTTCGCCATCTTTATGTCGAGAACGAGCACTTTAGCAAAGTCGTCGCTTAAGCCGTACTGCGTTCTGAACCTCTCCCTCTTCTCCTCAGGCATCTCCGGCAAAGTCTGCTTTACTTCCTCAAGTAGTTCCTCGGTGTAAACCGGAACGAGATCTGGCTCAGGGAAGTAGCGGTAGTCCTGTTCCTCCTCTTTGCTTCTCAGAGAAACGGTTATGTTGTTCACCTCGTCGTAGTGTCTCGTTTCCCTTCTAACAGTTCTTCCCATCCTTACCAAGTTTTTCTGTCTCGTTATCTCGTAAGTTAAAGCTCTCTCCACGCCCTTAAACGAGGAGATGTTCTTTATCTCTACCCTGCCCCCTCCTCTAACAGATACGTTTGCATCTACTCTCATAGCCCCTTCAAGAGATCCGTCAAAGACGTCGAGGTACTCCAGAATTATCCTGAGCTTGTTCAGAAACAGCCTAGCTTCCTTTGGGGAGTGCATTACCGGCTCGGTCACTATCTCCAGCAAAGGCATGCCGGAACGATTATAGTCTATCAGGCAATAGCTCGCAGTCGTTATCGAGCCCTTGTAGCTGAGTTTTCCAGGATCTTCCTCCATGTGTATCCTTTTGAGAGTTATCTTCTTCTCCCCCTCGTCAGTCTCTATGGTTACGTAGCCCCCCCAAGCAAGTGGGTTGTCGTACTGGCTTATCTGAAAGCCCTTCGGTAGATCTGGATAGAAGTAGTTCTTTCTGTCGAAGAACGTGAATGGCTGAACTTCAGCGTGCAATGCAAGAGCTACCTTTATACCAGCCTTAACGGCCTCTCTGTTAAGGACTGGCATAGCTCCTGGTAGGCCAAGGCAGACGGGACAGACGTGAGTGTTCGGCTCGTCTCCATGGTAGTCCGTGCTACAAGAACAAAACATCTTCGTCTTCAGCTTGTTAAGCTGAACGTGAACTTCTAAACCAATTATTACATCCGACTCTGGCTCAGAAGTGCTTTCCATGAGGCGAGTTAGACTCACGAATAAAAACTTTGTCCGTAACAAGCAGTTGCAAGCAGTTCAACAGCTCTACAGTAAGCCGTAGCTACTTAACTTCAACTCTTCCAACGTACAGCATTTTACCGACTCTACCGACTCCAGATAGTCCAGATGACAGCAGGAAGCACAATAGCCCTCCAAAGAGAGTGGCGAGGAAGTTTACGCCCGCGTTGTTCAGTAAGCCTCTCTCTTCGAGTGTCGCTCCCAACAGGCTGTCAATGTGAACTCCCACCAGAGAGGCAAGAAATGCAACGGGCACGTAAGGGAGAGTTATCATTCCCATCGCCAAGGCCAGTAGAGGTACAAGCAAACATCCAACAACTGCAGCGATCTCACCCTTCAACGAAACTCCTCCGTTCGTTCCAGGTTTAACCCTTCTGAAGTTCGTTATCAAGTAAACTTTCTCCGAAGTCTTACCTATCTCACTCGCCATAGTGTCACCAAGAGCAGTTGCTATCGAAGCTACGAACGCGAGCTTGAAGGCATCTATACCATAGAAACCATAATTTATCGCAAAAAAGAGGGCTGGAAGGCTGTTCGAGAATACGTTTACATAACCCCTCGCCCCTCCTGCCGGCTCAGCTATTCCTCTCTCGTACTTTACTCTATACATGTATTTGGTAGCAGCACTCCCTATCGCGTGGAAAGCGAGCAGTATGAGAAAGAACCTGATGTCCGTGAAGATTATAACAACCGTTCCAACAAGGGTCGCACTCAATAACCCGCTCTCGTCTACAGCTCCAGCCTTCGTCGATATGAGCGCCAAGACGAGCGATAACGCGAAAGCTTCAGCCAGATAAACGATTGTCGCGTGTATTGCGTATATCGTGAATATCAGGTAGACTGTGGAGGAAAGGAGAACTATTATTGACTTGTCAACGTCTATATACTCGACCATGGAGGCTGAAAGGCCACCCACGAGCGAGAGGAAAAGCAGATAAGTGTAGGAGGTATGAGTAAAGAGGCGGAAATATATTACGCCCGCAAGAGTGTAAGCAGCTATGAAAAATAGGGCTCCATAACCAGGAATGCCCCTGAACTTTACCCTCAACCCCGTTAACTCTAACAGGAAGTGAATGTCACACAGCACGAAAGAGGCAGCTATGATGTAGCTCTTAACACCAAAAAAGTTTCCAAAAGTGAGGGCAGAGGAGAGAGCAAGAGCCATCATGTAATCTCTTGCAACGCTCTTTTTCTCCATGAAATTGGAGTTCGAGTAAACGACTGTAAACGCGACAGTCAGAAAGACGACGACGCCATCTGCTAAGTCAGGAGGTAACAAAGAGAGAGCGACTGCCATCAGAGTTAGCAACATTGGCAAGCTTTTAATTGGGAACACAATTAAAACTTTATCGATGGATATTGGCCGAATCGCGATGCTCATTTACACGAAAATGCTCGAAAAATCTGTAGAAAAAGGAAAGAAGCCCAAACACATAATGGTGGTTGCGGACAGAGCCTACGATTCGATTTTCGAAATAGTCAAGTGGTGTAGGAAGTTCGGAGTTGCAGAAGTTACGCTCTGCTTTTCCTCTCGCGAAGGCACCACACCTAAAGAGTTTGAAGGACTCGAAAAGTCTGGAATAAAGGTGAACATAGTCACTCTGAGCGGGAGGGAAGAAATCCTGAGAGCTGTAAGAAGGCTCGCAGAAATGGTAGAAAGGGGTGAGCTGAATCCGGAGGAAGTAGACGAGAAGGGACTCGAGAGGTTTCTGGAAGTTAGAAGCTCTCCGGACCTGATAATAAGAGCGGGAGAAACAATTCCGGATTTCCTAATATGGCAGAGCATATACAGCGAACTGTACTTCGCAGATATCAACTGGAAAAACTTTAGATACGTTGACTTCCTGCGGTGCCTGAGGGACTACCAGAGGAGGGAAAGGAGGTATGGCAGATAGCGACATGCTGATGACAGTGAGAACCATAGCTGACTACCAGTTCGGTAGAGGGGCGGGAAGAGTACTTTTTCCTGAAAGCTGCGAGTTCCTGCTTTCGTCCACCGGAAGAATCAGGCAAGTAATTGATGGAGGAGTTAGAATTGCAACTTTGAAGGCCGATACCGGCCTTCTGACACTCAGCGTGGAGGGAGCGAGAAGACTAAAGGAGATCTTCGAGTTTCCCGTATGGAGGGTCTGCGTTCTGAATGACGTCTCCGAGTTCATAGCCATGGGAAGGAGCGTATTCGCCAAGCACGTTGTAGAGGTGTACGACAAAATCAGGCCGGGAGATGAGGTCGTAATAGTCAACGAGGACGACGAACTCCTCGCCACCGGAAGGGCCGTTCTCTCCGCACTGGAAATGAAAGAGTTTATGAAAGGTGTGGCCGTTGAGGTGAGGCAGGGAGTCAGATCGAAGAGCAAGTAGGGGATGAGGATGGACATAAAGGTTGACAGAAGTAAGGGGCTAGTGGTGGTAAGGAGGGGAGGGGTCGTCGTAAAGAACCTGAGGTTCGACGGCAAGCTGATTGCAGGAGCTGGTTCGAGTTTTCTTGGAAACGTCGAAGTGAGAGAAGCCTACTTCGGTAAAGGGTGCCTAATAAACGGGGTCGTAAAGGCCGAGAAAGTCGTGATCGGTGCTAGAACGAGGTTCAACAGGGTTGTATGTAGGGACGCTTTGGTGCTCAATGGTTGCGTGGGAAGAGAGATTGTGGCAGAGGGAGATGTGCGAATAGGTAACTCGAGGATAGATATCGTAGAAGCAAAAGGAACGGTAATGGTCGACGGATCAGCAAAGCTCGGAAAGCTCGCTGCAGGCAAGGTGATCGCGTCGAAGCTCGACCCTGTTCCTGCTACGAAGAATTCGGAGGTCTACACAAGGACAGACGATTAAAATCGAAAAATTTTAAACAACGTCGAAACCACGTAAAGCATGGACGAGCTCGAAAGAATAAGAATGAGGAAGATCAAAGAGCTCATGTCCAAGTTCTCCAAGAGTTCTGAAAAAACTCAAAACGTTCAAGAAGGTAGGGTGGTAGAGCTCAACTTTACTAACTTTGAAGAGTTCATTTCCTCCACACCAAACGTAGTGGTCGACTTTTGGGCAGAGTGGTGTGGGCCGTGCAGAATGCTCTCTCCCGTAATAAAGGAGCTCGCAGCAGAGTTCGCCGGAAAGGTAGAGTTCGCGAAGGTAAACGTGGACGAGAATGAAGTTCTGGCTGCGAGGTTTGGTATATCTGCAATTCCTGCCCTGCTGTTCTTCAGATCTGGAAGAGTTGTGGACATTCTTGTGGGGGCTCTTCCGAAAGCTGAAATAAAGATGTGGATAGAAAGAAATCTGCAGGGACCCGTGGGGTAGGGGACATCCTGAGGGGCTTCGGACCCCTCGACCCGGGTTCGAATCCCGGCGGGTCCGTTTGAACTTTTGGCCTATCTAGATTTTGGTTCTGGTTTTTCAGGTCTTCTCAAACCGAACAGACAGAACAAAAAGTGGAATAAAAAAGAGGAATAAAGAGAAAGATTTATTAACACTGGCAGGTTGAGTGTTTGCCGGTGACGTGTGGTATTTGTTTGTGTAGTGATATTTGTTCATGTAATTATCAATATAAATTGATAAACAGCAAAGGATATATAGCCGCTAGAGATATATCTTATCGGTTAGTGTCAGGTCGAGGAGCTATCGTAAAAGGTTGGTTAGAGCCGGAAGGAGGTTAGGAGGTGTACAAATGCTAATAACGGGCGTTAGCATAGGTGAGAGAATTGTCAGGAAAGAAACAAAGGTGCCTGAAACCTGTGAGGAGTGCGAGTACTTCGAGGAGTGCATAACTGGAAAAAGAAAGGTCTGTGCCTTCAGGGAATCAAGCACAAAAATTCAACCACGAGCTTTGCTGCAAAAGTAGGAGTGATTTTCTCGGAGTCAGGTACAACTTCCACCACATCCATCCCGGTTATCCTGTCCCCAAATTTTTCCACGAACTCCAAGTAGATGACAGGATCTATTCCGAACGGTTCTGGAGTTGAAACTCCTGGAGCGTATGCTGGGTCGAATGCGTCCATGTCAACCGAAAGGTAGATTCTGTCCGGTAAATTCTCCTCAAGTTCTCTCAAAATTTCCTTCCACCTTTTTCTCACGTCGAAAGCCGTGTAATACCTTATGCCCTCTCTCTCCGCAAACTCCAGTTCCTCCTTCGTACAGCTCCTGACGCCCACGAGTGTTACATCGTGTCTCTCCGCTATTCTCCTCACCGTGCACGCGTGGTTGTACCTGCTACCGTCGAACTCGTCTCTGAGGTCGAAGTGAGCGTCAAAAACAACGAAGTGCGTCCTTTTCATCACCCTCGAAACCGCGTAACTGACCGTGTGCTCCCCACCAAACATAACAGTCCTCAGACTTTTCCTTTCAATACCCAATCCCCTTAAAAAGGATTCAGTTTCAGCCATTACGTCCTCAAAGCTCCCGTCGACGCAAACATTTCCCGCGTCACAGACTTTTACGCCAACCCCTCTCTTGAAGTAAACTGAGAAGTCTTCAAGGTTCCAGCTAGCCTCTCTTATCGCGTTGGGAGCGAACCTCGAACCGGGTTTGAAGGACTGAGTCGCGTCATAGGGAATTCCAAAAATTACAACCTCTGCCTCATCTAAAGAGGAATTTGAACATGCAAAAAAAGAATCTATGTGCATTTTCTCAGCCCTCTGGTTCTCCAGAGACTTTATCCCGTAACTTTCTCAATCTTCCTCTTCCCCATAGACTCTATGTAGAAGACTTCCTTTCCAGCTTCAAGCTCGAGTCCTTCTGGAATTGTAAGTTCGAACGTTTCGTAAGTCGTGAGATCCATTAGCTGTGCAACATCGCCCATCACAGCGACCACCTGAGCTCTCTTTCTCTCTACTATTGGAATGTATATCTTTGCCGTAACTGGCTGAACTATGCTCCTCTTTTGCCCGTCGAATATTCCTATTGCATCTATCCTTGCTTTCGCAGCTCCGTGTTTACCCGGTTTACTAACAGATATACTGACAATCTCACACGGCTCGTCATCTATAACGACGTAACCGCCCTCCTTGAGCTGCCTAACTTCGGCCTGCTGCTTCATGCTATCACCTTTTTCCAGCATTTCACGAGCTAATTTAAATATTTTGACGTTGAGGAGAGTACATGCTTTTTGGAGTGGCAGGAGTTCCTCACTCCTCAAAGGGTAGGAGTACCGTCGACGGAGTGAAGGCAATAAAGGAGCTTGGGCTGGACGCTATGGAAGTGCAGTTCGTCAGAGGGGTGAAGATGGGGGTAGAAAAGGCCAAAGAGGTCGGAAGAGTTGCGAAAAAACTCGGAGTCGTTTTGACCGTTCACGCTCCCTACTACATAAATCTAAACTCTCCAGAAAAAGAAAAGTTTGAGGCGAGCGTTAAAAGACTCTACGACTCCGCAAGGATAGGTAGCTTTTTCGACGCAAAAGGTGTCGTTTTTCACCCAGGGTACTACCTGAGGTCGTCAAAGCAGGGGGCTTACAAGAGAGTTAAAGTTGGAATTGAAAAAACTCTCGAAATGCTTGAAAAGGACGGAATAGAAGCGAAACTGAGACCTGAAACGACAGGAAAGCCAACCCAGTTCGGTGAACTTGAGGAACTCCTCAGCCTCTCCAAGGAGTTTCTCGAAAGAGGATACGATATTAAACCTTGCGTTGACTTCGCACACATACACGCGAGGTACAGGAGGTACAATAGCTACGAAGAGTTTGTGGAAATTCTAGAAAAGATAGAGGAGTCGCTCGGTAGAGAAGGAATAGAAAGAATGCACATCCACCTGAGCGGAATAGATTACGGAATGAAGGGCGAAAAAGAGCACCTGAACCTCGAGGAGTCAGACATGAGGTGGAAGGAATTACTCAAAGCTTTAAAAGATTTTAGAGCAGACGGCATACTGATATGCGAGAGTCCGAATTTAGAGGAAGATGCAAAAATGCTGAAGGATGCGTGGAACTCGATCTAAACGGAAGGGTCATTCTTACGCCAGAAAGAGCAGTTATGCTTGGAAAAACCGCTGTGATAGCCGACCTCCACCTTGGATTTGAGGGGGCGATGAGGAGAGCTGGAGTCGCGTTTCCGAGAGTCCAGATAGAGGAGATAAAAAGGGAACTCGATAAACTGCTCAAAAGGGGCGTCGAGAGAGTAGTCGTTGCGGGAGACTTGAAGCACGAATTCAGCGAGAACCTGCCTCACGAGTGGAGAGACGTGGAGGAGTTCCTGAGCTTTCTTAGAGAGAGGGGGGTGGAAGTAGTCCTTGTGAGAGGAAACCACGACAACTACCTGAGAACAATGGCAAGGAAGTTTGACTTAGACGTGATTGACGAATTCGAGGTCAGAGGGGTGAAGGTTGTGCACGGCCACAGGGAATGCGAGGGAAGGTGGGTTGTGATGGGACACGAACACCCCTCGGTAAAGCTGAGGGTGAGAGGAGGAGTATACAGCTACCCGTGCTTTCTCAGGCTGAAGAGTGAAGTCAGAGACATCCTCGTCCTGCCAGCGATGTCTCCTTTGCTCTCTGGAAGCGACATTCTTACCCTAGAATCGTTCCTATCGCCAGTTCTCAAAGGTTTCAGCCCGGCAGAGGCAGAAGTTTACGCCGTGTGTGACGGAGTGTACAGCCTCGGAAGAGCAGGAGTGCTTTCGAGCGTTCTAGAGACCTGAAATGTCTATCGCGTTCGATCACTCCTACTCTCGAACTCAGACTTAGCAGTCGAACCAAAGGCAAAGGGATTAATAAACTCGCGTTCAACTCCGCTCATGCTCGCGTTCGTCCAGCACTCGGGAAACGTCAACTTCCAGTACGCCGTTGGATTTGATGCTGAGAGCTCTTTTCACGTTTTCTGTCCGGAAAATCCAAAACTAAACCTAGTAATCGTTCCCGACCTCGAAGGAGAAAGAGCGAGGGACATCTTCAAAGGGGAAGTTCTGACATACTCCGACATAGGGTATCATAGAAAGAGGAAAGAAGGTGTAAGCAACCCACTCGCAGAGAGTCTTTTCGAGCTTTTCAAGAGTAGAGATATTGACGAAGTGGCAATTCCGGAAGACTTCCCGGCAAAGCTCGCGTTTCTCCTAAGAGAAAAAATACCGGTGAGAGTTGAGAAGAGCCCTTTCGAAAAGAGAAGGGCCGTGAAGAATGAGAGAGAGGTAGAGCTGATAAGACTGTCCTGCTTGGCTTGTGTCGACTCCCTAAGATTTCTTATGAGAATTCTTTCAAGGAAGAGGAAATGCGAGGAGCTCAGAAGACTCGTCGAGTTGAGGCTCTTCAGCAGAGGATTTCTTGCAGAGGACACGATAATTGCCTCCGGCGTTAAAACCTGTCAGCCACACTGGAAGGGGTATGGAGAAGTAGAGGGGCACATTGTGGCAGATATATTCCCCAAGGACAGGGAAAGCGGGTACTTCGGAGACTTCACGAGGACTATTCTGCTGGAAGATGCAGACGAGGAGATTGTGAACATGCTAAAAGCCTGCGTAGAAGCCAAGGAAAAGGCTGAGAGAATCGTGAAGCCAGGAGTTCTCGCAAAGGACATACACTACACCGTCTGCGATGTGCTCGAAAGCTACGGCTACTCCACACTTAGAAACCAGAAAAAGAGGGGAGAGGGGTTCATTCACTCCACCGGCCATGGAGTCGGGCTGGAAGTCCACGAGGAGCCTAGAATATTCGAGAACGAGGACAGGATAGAAAAAGGCATGGTCTTCACGATAGAGCCGGGACTGTATTACAGAGATGTTGGAGGTGTTAGGGTAGAGGACACACTTGTTGTGAGAAAAAGTGGAGCGGAAGTTTTAACGCCGTGCGAGGATTACGTAACCGTGAAGTTTTGAAACAGGGTGATATCCGTGAAAGAGAACGGAGAAAGGGAAAACGAAAAGGTAGAAAAAACGCTGAAAGCCGGAGAGATTTTGAGAAAAGTGAAGAAAGAGCTGCCAGAAATCGTTAAACCAGGTGTCAGGTTGATAGAAATAGCCGAGTTCGTAGAGAACAGAATAATCGAACTTGGGGCTTTTCCAGCTTTTCCCTGCAACATATCAGTAGACAGAGACGCTGCCCACTTTACGCCCAAGAGGGGGGACGAGAGGGTGCTTAAGGAGGGGTCTATCGTTAAAGTTGACATAGGGGCCCATGTCGACGGATTTGTCGCTGACACAGCCGTAACCTTTGACCTCGGAAGTGACATGCCGAAACTCGCGGAGGCTGCGAAAGAGGCACTCGAGAACGCGATATCTGTCGTGAGAGACGGAGTTGACGTTTCCGAGATAGGAAAGGTTATAGAAGAGACTGCAAGGAAGTATGGGTTCAGACCCGTATACAACCTTACGGGACACGGTCTAGAGAGATGGATAGCCCACGCAAAGCCGACGATATACAACTATCCCGCCGGAAAGGGAGTAAAACTTGAAGAGGGTATGATTGTGGCTATAGAGCCGTTTGTTACAAACGGAATCGGGAAAGTCACTGACAGAAGCGAGGTGGAGATATTCTCTCTCCCTCCAGAAGTCGCCGGAAACGAGAGAGCTTTAAAAGCCGTTAGAATGAAGCAGGCGAGAGAGGTGCTGAAGGAGGCTATGAAGTTTAGAACTCTGCCTTTCGCGAAGAGATGGCTCAAAAAAGCTCCGGAAGTGATAATTTCGAGACTCGTCAGGGAAGGATTTATGAGAGCCTATCCCGTTCTCGCAGAGGTGAGCGGTGGAAATGTCGCTCAGGCGGAACACACGATAATAGTCGAGAAAGACGCTGCTGTGGTCGTTACCTGATTACCCAGTGAGTTTATTCTTGACCAACCACTGCCTGAAATTAAGTTACACGAAAGTTCAGAACTTCAACCTCGTAACTCCGGAGTAAAGCAAAGCCACAGATAACTGTCTTCCTCCGCATGGATAATCTCCGTATCTCACCTCTATTTCCGGAGAAAGACTTTCGAGCAAGGATATGCAGGCAAATATACCGTCCATGGTTATTTCTTCCGGATCTCCAGAAAATACGAATAGCGCACTCCTAGCAGATTCCTCGTCTATGCCTATGCTGAGGTTCTCGTGTGCTTCCCTCAGCAGGTCAACCATCCTCTGAGATCTCAAACCTTTTATCTGGTACTCTTTCCTCATAAATAGCTTCCTAACTACAGGGTGGGGCAGTTTCCTGCTCGCACAGCCAACTGCAGATATTCCGGGCTTCATCATCGAGTTAAAGACGTCAGAAGTGTCGACGACCACTTCGCCGGTCCTTCCCTTCTTAACGTCAACCTCTCCGACGAGAGAGATCAGGTTCATCGAACGAACGATCCTTTCCTCCACACCCTCCTCTTCCTGAAAAAGTATCAGAACGTCAACAGCTTTCCTGAACTCTTTGATTCTCCTTCTAATTTCGGCTACCTCTCCACCTATGGTAAGGGTCGTCAGACCGATAATGGGATCTTCCATTGCTTCCCTTACCTTCTCCGCCAACTCCATTCCGAGAAAGTAGCTGAAGTCCTCGTCGAGAGTGGCAACTATTAAACATCCCTCGTGAATTTCGGGTTTCTCCATTATCGAGTTAACTATGCCTCCAACGTCAGCTCCCGCCCTTGGAACTGCTATGTGAAACCTGTCCTCTTCAGGAATACCCCTAAGAGACTTTAGAGTCTCTATGTCATTGGCAACGGCGTAGCACTTAAACAGCTTAACCCTGTTAACCTTGACGCTATTCTTGGCAAGTGCGTCTGCAAGCAAGCTACCCCTAGTTCCAGAGCCGATGGTGAGAAGTCTCACGAACTCAGCTTTTCCGTTTCGTATTTAAGTTTTTATTTGACTTTGCGCGACTTCCCTAGAGTGCCATTCTGTCCAACCTGCTGAGTGATGTTTGTCGTCATCGACCAGCTTTTTGAAAAATATAATTATAACAAAATACAACAACAAAACCAAAAAATCATTTTCAAAAAATTTCACTAAAGCTTTAGACCGAGGCAAGAGTTACCTCCTGCCTCTTCTCTTACCTCTCCCCCTACTTCCCGGACCATAACTGTCGAGCAGCTCCTCAAACTCCTCATCCGTCACAGGGCTCAGGTCTTCCATCATGTAGTCGAACTTCCTGCCTCTCCTCAAACCCATCCCCTTTGGCGGATTTTTTATATTCCGAAAGTATTCCAGTATAAATCCATTTTGGTAGGGTTGTCAGGTTTCAAGCTCTTCTCGATCTCCTTTCCAAGCTCAAAACCTCCAAATCGACGCTCCGCAAAATGTCCGCACACCGGCAAAGTTTTATATACCTGCCACGCGATTGGCGGAAGAAGATTCATCCGCATCGCATGCGGAACGAAAGTTTGAAAAGCTGAACAGCTAAAATCGAGCCTTAAGAAGTTAGACTCGTATCGGGATAAATTAAAAAGTTTAGGAGGAGGTACGTATGGCAAAGGAGAAGGAGCACATTAACGTTGCCATGATAGGGCACGTCGACCACGGAAAGAGCACCCTGATAGGAAGGCTGCTCTACGAAGCTGGAGAGATCCCAGAGCACATAATTGAGAAGTACAGGAAAGAGGCGCAGGAGAAAGGTAAGGCGACTTTCGAGTTCGCTTGGGTCATGGACAGACTGAAGGAGGAGAGGGAAAGAGGTATAACTATCGACATCGCTCACAGGAAGTTCCAGACACAGAAGTACGAGATCACGATAGTTGACTGCCCCGGGCACAGGGACTTCATAAAGAACATGATCACTGGAGCTTCTCAAGCTGATGCTGCGATTCTCGTCGTTGCGGCTGATGATGGTGTGCAGGCTCAGACGAAGGAGCACGTCTTCCTCGCGAGGACTCTCGGCATTAACCAGATGATTGTGGCCATAAACAAGATGGACAAGGTCAACTACGACGAGAAGAGGTACAACGAGGTAAAGGAGCAGGTTACCAAGCTCCTTAAGATGGTCGGTTACAAGGTCGATGAGATTCCGTTCATTCCGACCTCTGCATACTACGGAGACAATGTTCTCAAAAAGAGCGACAAGACGCCCTGGTACAAGGGTCCGACGATATTCGAGGCTTTGGACAACCTGAAGCCACCGGAGAAGCCGGTTGACAAGCCACTCAGGATTCCGATTCAGGACGTCTACTCTATCAGCGGTGTTGGAACTGTTCCCGTAGGTAGGGTCGAGACTGGAGTTCTCAAGGTTGGTGACAAGGTAATCTTCGAGCCTCCAAGTGTAAGCGGTGAAGTAAAGAGCATCGAGATGCACCACGAGCCGATAAAGGAGGCATATCCGGGTGACAACATAGGCTTCAACGTCAGAGGTGTCGGTAAGAACGACATCAGGAGAGGAGATGTCTGCGGACACACCACAAACCCGCCAACCGTTGTCAGGGACTTCACCGCCCAGATAATTGTCCTGCAGCATCCGACTGCGATAACAGTTGGTTACACGCCAGTAGTCCACGCCCACACCGCTCAGGTGGCTTGCAAGTTCATCGAGCTCCAGAAGAAGATAGACCCAAGGACTGGACAGGTGAAGGAGGAGAACCCACAGTTCCTGAAGACTGGAGACGCTGCGATAGTCAAGCTCCAGCCCACTAGGCCAATGGTGCTCGAGAAAGTCAAGGAGATCCCGCCTCTTGGCAGGTTCGCGATCAGAGACATGGGCATGACTGTTGCAGCTGGAATGGTGCTCGACCTTACTCCAAGGGACTGATTCTCTTTTCTTTTTGTTTTGTCTAAAACAGAGAAAAGGTGTCAGCTATGGGTATTAAGGGTTACAAGGCGAGAATAAGGCTCTCAGGTATGAACCCCTCTGACCTCGACAGAATATGCAGACAAATCAGGGAGATAGCAGAGAAGACGGGGGTGGAGATGAGAGGGCCCGTCCCTCTCCCAACCAAGAGGCTTGTGGTGCCAGTCAGAAAAGCACCGGACGGAGAGGGAAGCGAGACTTACGATCACTGGGAACTCAGAATACACAAGAGACTCATAGACATTGCTGCCGACGAGAGGGCCCTTAGGCAGATAATGAGGATCCAGGTACCCAAGGACGTAAACATTGAGATCGTTCTTGAAAGCTAATTTTGATTTAATTTATTAAAATTATAAGTCTAAAAAAACAATTTCTGCGATTTACTTATATTTTGCAGTTATGATTTTTATTTGAGGCTATGTACACTTGTTGTATGTACACACTCGTTCAAACTCTACGCTACGTTCTGCAAAAATTTTAAAAGTGTTACCAGATTTGATTAAAATGTGATGTAGTATGAAAAAGGTAGCAATTGTAATACTAACTGCCGTGTTGGTTCTGAGCTTCTGTAGCACTGTAAACGCCGTTAGCATAAGCGAAGTAATGAAAAAAGCTATGGTAAAGTTACCTTTCGAAAAGGGAGACAAAAATTTGCTGATAATGACTAACCTCGGGTATTCGGAGAACTCCCAGATTTACTACGACGACTTCGTTAAAGAAGTTTTAAAATTAAACCTCTCTCTCGAGAACAACGTTCAGTTCGTTCACAGTTGCTACAAAGAGCCGCTGTGGTTCGCATTTTTCAACAAATCAAACGGTGAATGTTTATACATGCGGATTTCAGGTGGTAAAATTGTCAAAGTAACGAAAGCCAACATTTCAGCCGATGAATTGCTCTCAAAGCCGGAGGAGTTCAATGCAAAAATGAGAGCAAGGATATTCGACGGAAACGAGTTCTCAATAATAACTATAGCAAATGTTTGGGCTTCTGGCATGTCGTGGGAGCTGAAGAAGTCTGCGGAGTTCCACAACCACGTATGTCCCGGGTTAATTTCAGGTGTGATGATAGCTGACTACCTCAAGAAGGAGATGAATTCCAGTAACTACTGTATAGTTTTAGCTACGCCGGTGTGGTGCAAGGATGACGCACTTCAGGTGATATTTGATTCAACTGTGGGTAAGAGAAGAATGTTCGCAAGACAGCTAAGCAGTGAACAGAAAAAGAGTTTACCCAGCGTTTTCAAGAACATAGCGGGAGTTTGCGTTTTCTGGAATAGAAGCGAAGGTAAAGGTACTGCTTACGTACTAGCTTTTAACTGGGATCAAGTTTGCATGGACTCAGGTGTAAAAGAGTCTGACCTCAAAAACTTTTCAAGCTACAAGTGGTGGTGGGCAAGGTTAAAGATGGACCTAGAAATGCTGAAGTTTATAAATCAACCAGAAAGGTACGTTCAGATTGTCAATATGTCAAAGGTAAACTACGAAACCCTCCAAAAACTTGAGACTGCTGGAGAGAACCCACTAGAAGTGCTCGGAATTGAAAAGCAGAGCAATAAGAGTGCTCCGTTTCCAATCGAAGCTTTGGTTGCCGGAGTGCTTTGTGCTTACGTGGTACGTAGACGGAAAACGTAAATATTAGGAAATTATCTTTAAATTTTTACGCCTTCAAAGCATCTTCGCAACTTCGTACGCGTGGTAAGTTATGATCAGGTCCGCTCCAGCCCTCTTTATCGCCACAAGTATTTCGTAAGCCAGAGCTTTCCCATCCATCCAACCGAGCCTTTCAGCGGCTTTCACCATCGAGTACTCCCCGCTGACATTGTAGGCTGCGAGAGGCAACTCAAACCTCTTCCTAACATCTCTTATAACGTCAAGATATGCGAGAGCTGGCTTGACCATGATTATGTCGGCTCCTTCCTCAACATCGAGCTCCACCTCTCTGATTGCCTCTCTCCTGTTGTGGAAGTCCATCTGGTAGCTTCTCCTGTCACCAAAAGAGTACCCGCTCTCAGCAGCCTCTCTGAACGGACCGTAGAAAGAGGAGGCGTACTTCGCTGAATAGCTCATTATGGCGATATCCTCAAAGCCCTCTCCGTCCAACGCTTTTCTTATGGCCTTCACCATCCCGTCCATCATGCCTGAGGGGGCTACGATGTCAGCACCAGCCTCAGCATGGCTAACGGCAACTCTCGCGATTATTGGCAAGGTTTCGTCGTTGAGTATTCTCTTATCCCTAACAACTCCACAGTGCCCATGGCTCGTGTACTCGCACAGGCAGACATCCGTTATAACGACTGCATCCTCATACTCTCTCTTCACCTCCCTGACAGCTTTCTGCACGACATCGTTGCTGCCGAAGGCCGAAGAACCAACCTCGTCTTTTCTCCCGGGTATGCCGAAGAATATGAATGCCCTCAGTCCAAGCTCCATGGCTCTTCCTACTTCGTCTGCAACCTCCTTCAGCGAAAAACGATAGTAACCTGGCATTGAGGGGATTTCAACCTTCGAATCTATTCTCTCGTCGACGAAAACCGGCACAATTAAGTCGTTGAGGCTAAGCACGCTCTCTCGCACAAGCGGTCTCAAGTGGTCCTTCCTGAGCCTCCTCATCCTCGACACAGGAAACAAACTCGCCACCTCCAAAAACGTACTCAACGGCATCGAGAACGTAATCCTTACCTTCCCTTGCTGCCTTTCTCAGCCTTACAGTCGGCAGCCTCAAAAACTTTTTGATGAAAGATGAGGCAAACTCTTCAAGCAGGGGCAAAACGCTTTCATCTACACCGTACTTCGCAGAGAGCTTGTTGTAGAGCTCGAGTATCTCGTCTTTCTTAACATCCTCAGCCCTCATGTACATCGCAGATATTGCGGAGGTGGCCTTCAGATCCTTAAGCATGAGCTCAAAGTGCTTTACTTCCTCCCTTATTATTTCCTCAGCCTTTTTAGCCTCCTCTATCCTCCTTTTCAGGTTTTCCTCGCTTATCTCTCTCAGGTCCTCTATCGTGTAAAGTTCCCCGAACTCTCTAACAGCGGGATCTATGTCCCTCGGCATGGCAATGTCTATGAACGTAACTTTCCTCCCTCCCAAAGCCCTCTCGACGACTTCTCTGGTTATAACAAACCCCTTCGCAGATGTAGCAGAAATTACCACGTCGGACGTGGCTACTAGCTCTTCAATCCTTTCGAGAGTGTATGCCTTCCCCCCTACCTCCTTAGCAAGCTTTTCCGCATTTTCGAGAGTTCTGTTGGCTATGAGTATTTCGCAGCTCTTGCTCGACAGGTTTCTCGCAACTAACCTCGCCATCTCTCCCGCTCCGACTATAAGGACTCTCTTTCCTCTCAGCCCCCCGAGCCTCTTCTCCACTAGCTCTATCGCCGCAGAAGCTATGGAGACGGAACCCTTATTTATGTTCGTCTTCTTTCTAACTTTTATCCCAACGTGGATCGCCTTGGAAAAGACGAGGTCAAGGACCTTTCCTATCCCTCCAAGCTCCTTGCAGAGCTTGTAAAAGTCCCTGACCTGCCCCAGTATCTGGTCTTCCCCAACTATCATCGATTCAAGGCCGGATGCTACTCTAAAGAGGTGCTCGACGCACTTGCTGTTCTTGTAGTAATCTATAACTCTTTCAGACACATGCATCCTGCTCGTTATCTTCTTTAGTGCTTCAAGCGTGTTTTTGCCAACAACGTAAACTTCTACCCTATTGCACGTCATGAGTATCGCACACTCGCATATGTCGGGGTTGCTAAGGATTCGATCTATTAGGGTTTTCAGATCTCCATGCCAAGCAGTTTCTATTTCTTTAAGAGAAGCTTTCTTGTGAGTTATCGCGAAAGCTGCAATCTCCATGAGCGTCACCCTCGCTGATGCCTGACAGCTGATAATACGCCTTTTAAAGCTTTTCTTTCTCCAAACAGCTTACTCAATGGAATTTTTACGTTTTCGGTCAGTTTTCAACGGTTCAACGACGCTTCAACAACTTCTTCGCAAAAATTAACATAGAGTCAAAAAGAGCTGCTATGAAGCCACTCATGTAAACGGCGTCGAATACTCCTGCTCCTCCAATCGTCACGCTTGACGTCAGGTGTTCCATAACCGGAAGGTGTATGACGTCAGCCCCAAGGAACATGCCAAGGGTAGCACAAACGTAAGCTAGGCAGGAGGGGTAATCCCTCTCAATCACCATGGAGTAAAAAACGGCAGTTAGAACGGGTAGGAGCGGGTGGGACACCCCAACTCCATCGCTTTCCGGGCGAGAGATCAAGTAGGATATCGTCGTTAGCAGCGCTATTCCCGGTAAGGCCTTTTTCAGGGCGACCTTTCCGATTGAGAACTGCCTCACGCACACGAGAAAAGGAATTACGAAACCAGAGATGCTAAGGTAAACGCTCATCTCCCCGAAGTCCGCAAACTTTACCGGGGGAAGAGAGGTTGTCAGAGGAGAAATTACAAGGATTGCAAAGGCGTCCAGTCTTGAGAAACCCGAAAGTTCAAGAAATCTGACGAGAGTCAGGAGCAGAAAGGCGAAAACAAGCAGGAAGATAAAAATTAAAGCTGTCAAGGCATCACTGCTTTACACCAAGTATCGACTTGGGTGAGCGAGGAATCCTCCTCCTCTTCTTTCCGTCAGATGTATACTTCTGGTTCGGTCCGGGCTTCTTGTAATGCTGGTACTTACCCGGAACGAGGCGAGTCTGACCCTTTCTGCCCTTTATTTTGATCCACGTGGTAGTACCTGTTTTCCCCATAGACCTGGGTTTTTGCAGGTAGCTTTAAAAATGTTTTGGCGATCGTCTGGAATTGCGATTTTTCAGCCTTAGCAGAAAGTGCACGAAGTTACTTGTAGATAACTAAACTAATGCGGAATTGCGAAGTTCCAGCTTAACGTTTTCTTAAACTTAATTTAATTTTTGTTTTGGGTTTCATTGGAACATAAAAGGAATAAGTGAAAATATGAAAATAGCGTGGATTGGACTTTTAGGTGCTCTGTTAATTCGCAGTGGCGTTGTAGTTTCTCAAAATAAAGTTAGCGGACCGTTCTACCTTGAAAAGAGTATCACTTGGTTATTACATATCACCCAGCTTAGTCGTTTACAACCTTACTAACGGAACGATAGCCGTTTACTCGAATGGCAAGGTTGCAGTTACAGTAAAAATAAACGATTCCGATGCACTGATTCCAACTCCTGCAAGAATGGCAGCGGCAACTCACGTACTAAGCTATTATTTAACTCTAAAAAAGTTTTCTTCATCATTTTGTTGTACTCATTAATCCCATTCTGGTCTGATTTTATCTTTTTGTTTATGGAATGAATTATGGAATGAATTATGTGAATTATTATGGACTTTCAATCCCATTCTGGTCTGATTTTATCCAGCGAAATAGTAGCGGTTCTGAGCACATCGATCTCCTTTCAATCCCATTCTGGTCTGATTTTATCTTTTTGTTTATGGAATGAATTATGGAATGAATTATGTGAATTATTATGGACTTTCAATCCCATTCTGGTCTGATTTTATCCTCGAGGAAGGACTTTCCGATCTTCTGGAGCACCATGCTTTCAATCCCATTCTGGTCTGATTTTATCTCCTCGATAATGTCATCGGGAATTGAGTCGTCTGGTTCCTTTCAATCCCATTCTGGTCTGATTTTATCTTGACCAAGTTTTCAAAAAGATCCTCTGCATCAATCTCTTTCAATCCCATTCTGGTCTGATTTTATCGTGCCTGTCCGCTGACAGTCTGGTAGACATCTTCAACTCTTTCAATCCCATTCTGGTCTGATTTTATCAGGCAGATGGCGATGATAACGGACCTCATTCAGGTGTGCTTCTTTCAATCCCATTCTGGTCTGATTTTATCTTGACATGAGAATCGACGCCAAAGGCGGGGAAACCACTTTCAATCCCATTCTGGTCTGATTTTATCGCGTTTATTCCCCGTGAA
>JAMOMT010000180.1 GCA_027066965.1 Archaeoglobaceae archaeon | reverse complement strand
CTCCCAGTATCGAAGACGCACTGAAAGATCCGTTCAGGCTCGTGCAGCTGAGTAAACAGATAGGTGATGCGTGCGTTAGCTCCATGATGGACGACGCAAGCATAACTCTCGACTACTCCGAGTACTGTGAACTCGAGCTAAAAGTTGGAGACTTCGTCGAGGTTGAGATAAGGCCCGTAAGCTAGCCTTATGCTAGTTTGCCGATTAAGGAAAGTTTGAGAAACGTTTGAAGACAGGCTTGGGAGAAACTCGTGGGAAAAACGGTCGAACTTGGTTAGAAGTAAACGAGAGAAAAGGTACAAGGTAGAAGCATGCCGGGCAGGAGGAGGTGCAGGAGGTTTTTTGCTGAACTTCCCGCGTATCCTGGGGTAGTTGAGTTTACGCCCGAGGAACTCGAAGCTTTGAGGCTTGCGGACATAGAAGGACTGACTCAAGTGGAAGCTGCTGAGAGAATGGGTGTTTCTCAGCCAACGTTTCACAGGATACTGAAGGAGGCGAGGAAAAAGGCGAGCATGGCGGTAGTAGGCGGAGCGAGCGTTGACGTATACGGAAACGTGTCAAGGGTGTTTTTCTGCGAGGAGTGTGGATATTCTTGGAAGGAACCCTTCTCCCCTCATGTGAGCGATGTGGTGTGTCCAAGGTGTGGTGCCAGCATTTCTCTGAGCTTCGGTAGGGGCAGGAGAGGAAGAGGTAGAGGAAGGAGAAGGGGCTGTAGGGGAGATTGACAGCGCTTTTTGGCTTATTAAACCGTTAAACGACCCAGACTGTCCCCCTGAATATTATGGCCCCGGCGGGTCTGTATATTATCACAACTTCGAGTTTCGTTTTTCCGGAGAACACGCTGGAGTTTTGGTAGCACGTTAGAGCCGTGCCGGGTGTTATCTCCCCATTCACGGGTATGGAGAGGTTACCTCCTGTAAAAGCGGAGCCGTTCCACTCGAGGTCGTAGGAGCTGCTACCGTTCTTCACGAGTATCCTGAGGTTCTGGGGGATCAGCGAGTCCCCTCCAACTTCGGTTAACCTGAACACCTTTCCGGAGCTGAGAGGCTCCGGACAGTCGGAAAGGGAAAAGCAGGATGAGGGCACATTCTTCATTTTGGAGTTCATACTTTCCGCGTGGTAGGCTAGTATGGCCCCGAGTATCAGTGTAACTGCTAGGATGACTACAACGCCAACAACCGGAGAAACGCCGGTGATGCTCTCTCTCCCACAATTTCTCATAAATCGCTGTTAAAAGTCCGGAGTTTAAGAGCTTTTTTATTTTCACGCAATTTTTCTGCACACCAGACTTTTCAGTTTAAGGCCTAAGCGTCTGATCGTTCACCTCAAAACGAGTAGCTCATGTTCAGCACGTCCGGGAAACTAACCTCGACAATTTTTTCCCCGTCGTATATTTTCACCCTCTCTCCAAAGAACCTTTCAGCAGCCTCGACGCATACATCGTCTGGAAGGCCAAGCTTCTTTGCTGTAAGAATCGCGTAGGCTACGACCTCTACCCTTTCGTCCTCTTTAAGAACTTCTTCCACTTTCTTCTTCGGGTTCGGGTACGCGTCCTCTATCAGGTAGGAAACTCTTCCCATCCCGTAAACAACGTACTTCCTCTCCACCTCCCAGTCGTCAACGAGGGACACGAACTTGTTCCTGAATCCCTCGAACACGTCAGGATTTGCTCTGCCGATTTCGGCTATTCCAAGGGGAGCGCCTACACAGTAGGCTCCACTCTCGTCGCTTAGGTGCCAGAACAGGCGTAGTATGAAGTTCCTTGCAGTTTCACCTTTGCACAGGTAACCGAGAGCTTCAGCTCCCCTGAATCTATAAAACTCCTCTGCATCGTAGAGGAATTGCATTGCCATAGATGGTTTTTCGAACTTCCAGAACTCTCTCCGCTCTAGCCACTCCTTCATAACGTCCCGGGACACTTTTGGAGGTTTCAAGGACTCTCCCACAGTACCACCTTCTAGGTAGCTGATGCAATCGCAGAACGACGAGGCCAATCTAACCGAAAAAGGTTGTGACTTACCGGAATATTACTCTTTTGTTTCGAACTGCGGTTTAAAATTTCACATTCAGTTCTTGCGTAAACGGCAGCTAAGCTTAAATCATAAGGTATCCGAGCAGGAGCAGTATTCCTCCAATTCTACTGACAAGAACTATCGCCGCGACTATAGGTGGAATGAGCTTATTCTTCGCCTCTTCATACATTCCAAGCTTTACCATTTCTACTACATCCTCGCTCGTCTTGAAAATCCAGACGGCGATAAGTATGACAGGCAGAACGGGAAGGGCCTTCTCAACTCCAACCCTCGAGGTGTAGTACAACACGATCAGAATTCCCTCGACAGCTGAAATTATCCCCCCTGCCCTAATTATCTTCAGAGCTTTTTCCTCCGTTTTTCCCGGTAATTCCAGCAGTTTCACCCCCGAAAAATGAAGTGCTCCGGCCGGGATTTGAACCCGGGTCGCCGGCTCGAAAGGCCGGAATGATTGGCCGGGCTACACCACCGGAGCTCGTTCACGTTTAACTCTGGTAGGTATATATCCCTTTCGCTCGCAGACGAGCAAAAAAAGCAAAAAATGACGAAAAAGGAGAAACGGGGGAATTAAGAGCTGTGAAACTCTAAAACCTTCTGGAAATTAGGAGCTTCATGATCTCACTCGTCCCTTCCCCCACATCAAACGCCTTGGCGTCTCTATAAGCCCTTTCCACGTAACCTCCCCTGATTAGCCCGTGGCCTGCAAGCACCTGAAGGCAAACGTCTGTTACCTTTTTTACAGTCTTAGCCGCGAAGAGCTTACACACAGCTGACAAGTGTTCTCTCTTCCTTAAAGCCTCTAAGATCAGGCACCTGAGTGCTTCAACTTCTGTAACACACTCAGCAAGCTGGAAACTCACTCCCTGAAACTCCAGCACACTCTTGCCAAAGGCTCTCCTCCTCTTTGCGTAGTTTATCGCGACTTCGAGACACCTCTCCGACATGCCGAGAGCTATCGCCGAAAAGAAAGGCCTTGAGTACGTGAGAGTCCTCATAACAGCTTTTGTTCCTTCCTCTTTCACGTCCTCTGCCTCAGCACCGTCGAACTTTACGACACCTATTCCGCTTCCTCTGAAGGAGGAAACGTTTAGCTTCCTAACTTTGACCTTATCGTCTCTTCTGACGACGCAAAGTTTAAGCCTACCGCTTTCAGACGCGAGAACGGCAAAACTTTCTGCAAGTTCGGCGTTAGTTACGAGCGTTTTAACACCGTAAACTTTCCCGTCATTCAGCTTCGTTCTGCATGCTTTCAGATCGCTGCCAGACTTGGGCTCGGTTATGGCGAAAGCGTGAAGCGTTTCAGCACTGCCCCACTCCTCGAACTCGACGAGGAACATCGAGTTAGCCACGAGAGAAAGAGCTAGAGATTGATTTCTTTTGGACAGTTCTTCGACTATCTTGAGGAACTCCTCTCCTTCGGGCTTGAGGCTGAGTAGTCCGAACTCTTTTGCTTTCTCGATGAGTTCTATTTTCATTTCGTTTCCCCTGTCCATCTCTGTTGCGAGTTTTTCAGCTCTCGAGAGAAATTTGGAGAACTCCGGAGAATCTGACAAAGGCAAGGGCAATAGAACCACCTCACAGAGTTTCTGGATCGTGTCCAAGCATGACCGTCCACCACCACCTCGCCATATCGACTAAATCTCTGCTGAAAACGCCTGAAAGCCTATACTCCCCGTTTCTGACGGAGATCATTCCTGCCCCGATTAACCTGTTCCTCATGGAGTAGAAAGAGGACCTTGCCATTTCGAGTTCCTCGAGTATCTTTTCCCATTCCTCAACCTTCAGGGGGTTTCCGGACTTCTGCCTCTCGTCTATTATCGTTATGAAGCGAATGGCCTTCATGGCGAGCTCCTCGTTTCTAAAAACCCTTCTCATGAGTTCAAGAAACGGATTTTTCGACTGGGTTATCCTGGCGTTTGAGGCGGATCTGACGATTATTGAGGCGGAAGTCTTTGGTGCTTCCTTTACCTTCATATTCCACCGTTGCTGCGTGGAATATTTAAGCTTAAAGCCTGTTTTTTCTGAGCTTCTTTAAGTTTCGTAGGTTTCGGATCCCGGGTAAAACTTGAGCTTTGAGCCTTAGACATCTTTAAGGTGGTCGCACTGAATCTACCCTTTGTTGGGACTTACAGGAACTCGTAGGATAATCGAATCACACAGCAAGCGAAATCACACTCATACAAAACCAGAAAAAATTAAATTAAATGTGCTGCAGAGTGTCTATATCATGGGTAACGCTGCAAAAGTGGTTCTGCTGCTGACAGTATTGCTCGCGATAGCAACTCTCGTCATGCCACAAACAGTCTCCCTTTTCGCTGGGCAGCACTGGTGGTACAACATAAGCGGGACCGGAAACCAGGTTCCGTGCCAGAAGTGTCATGCTGATGTTTACGAGGAGCTGAAGGACAGCTACCACAGCGGGATGGGATGTGCGTGCCACAGGGCAAACTTAAGTGTGACTTATGCTGAGGTAAACGGAAGCGTCACGAACTACCAACCGGGTAAGCAAGCTCACGCTGCCACAACAGTAGCGTGCATGCTTTGCCACCAGATAGACGCATCGCTAAACAGCTCGAAGCCCGGGCCGTTCGCTGGAACTTTCAACGTAACGGCTTTTGGCGTGATCTCTCACTACAGGTACTCTAACACCACATTTACGGGACTGTGCTCAGCTCACAACGCTTTCGTAGCTAACGCGATAAAGAACAACACACTCAGGGACTCTACAGAGGCCTGCGTTGCTTGCCACATGAAAGTCAACATAACGATACACTTCCACGTAATGAAGGGTATAAACATCACCACCCAGCATGTCGTGCTCGGATACTATGCCCTCACTGGCTTAAATGAATCTTACATTAACGTCACTTCTAACACGTTCACATACACCAACGTTACGGAGGTGAAACCATGAACTCCAGAATCCCTCCACTCGCACTCGTGGCACTTGCAATAACCGCCCTCTTCCTCCTCTACTCCCCCCACTCCACCTCCCTCTTCGTAGGCACCCACTCTACCTTCAACTTCTCAACCAACCCCACCACAGGAGTCATAAACGTAACAACCCCCAACGGACAGACAGAGTACTGCAAGCTCTGCCACTACCACATATGGGAAGAGCTATACTCAAACCCCAACTCTCCCCACTACGACCTCAGCTGTGAAACCTGCCACCGCTACAACGGCACTGGCATACACTTCGCCCTAATCAACTCGACTGGAGCTTATCCAGGCAATTACGCTCACGCTGCTTACGTACCAAGCTGCTTGGATTGCCATGGTGGTAAAGGAGCTTACGTTATTAACAGGTTCGGCAAAGTCGTTCACGCTCCCCCAGCCCCAGCCTTCAACGTCACGACAACAGTCAACCACCACAACGTTACAGTTATCTCATCCATCCCCTACTTCGCAGCCCACAAGGCTATGGTCGTTTACTTCGAGAATAAGGGGGATGAGAACCTCGCTTGCTTGATGTGCCACGCAAACGTGTCGAAGAATATGGTGTTTAGTTATCAGTAT
>JAMOMT010000179.1 GCA_027066965.1 Archaeoglobaceae archaeon | reverse complement strand
ATTTTTTACTTTTTTACCTGTAGCTATGATCTTTTAAAACCAGAATTAGACAACTCCAGCTCAATATCCAGCTCCGTTTTTATCCCGAGAGCATGCAGGGCTTCGTTTGCTTCCTCTATGCTTCTGCATCCTCTAACGGCCTTCGCCATCGGGTTGAGCTCGTAAACGACCTCAGACCTAACGAAGAACACGAGAGCATTCAGAATTGAGACTTCGAGCACTTCGTCCCAGGACTCGTACTCTCCGAAGTAGCCTTTCGCGGCCACCAGCGGTATCCTCGACGCGTGGGTTTTCACATTTTTCGCCCTCTCGAGCACATCCTCGGCAAGAGATTTTGGTACGATTGAGACACCAAGCAGGCCATCGAGCTCTGCGATTTCGCTTAGGTACTTCTCGAGCTCTCTCCTGCTGAGCTCGCAGTCACTTCCAAACCCGACCACTGCAAGCGGAGCTTTCAGTTCAGCAAGGGCTGAGAGCATGATCGAATCGCAAAGCGGACTGACGACGCCTTTCTCCTTGCCTCTCGCTAGAATGTCTCCTCCTGCGTCAACTCCCACGGGAGTTAGAGAGTTGTTGATGCAAAACTCGCCTATGGCCTTGGAGAGTTTGCTGGGTTTTGTTATATCTATTCCAACCGCATCTCCAGCGATCTCCGCGACCTCTGCAACTGCTGGCTTTAGGTTTCCAATTCTCGCCCCCCTCATCCACGCCAAGCACTCGTTGATCCTCTTGGCGTTCTCAATTTCGTCTATGCTGCGAGGCCCCGGCTTTCTGTCTATCCTGAACCTTTCCCATACAACTCCACCGCAGACGAAGTTCGCGTTTTTTTCCAGCTCTAGAATTCTGCCTACGACGTAGGCACTTAAAATGTCCCCTCCTCCTCCAGCCCCAATCGTGAAGAACTTTACGAGTTTCATTTTTTTAAACCATTCACGTTTACTATTAATTTTAATTTTAAATTAAAAATAAAAATAACTTTAATTAACTCGTTTAACCCTTCGCAACTCCCAGAGGCAGCAGCTTTGCAACCAGCCTTGAGATTCCAGCTCTGTGGACAACATCGACAACATCGTCGCTCTTCTTGTAGGCTTCTGGAGCCTCTTCAGCAAGCAAAGCTCCGTGAGTTGCCCTCACGTATATTCCTCTCTTCTCCAAGTTCGCCTTGACAGCGTTGCCCCTCAACTTTCTCTTCGCAGCAGCCCTGCTCATAACTCTGCCACTACCGTGACATGTCGAGCCGAAAGTTTCCTCCATTGCCTTGTCAGTTCCAACTAGAACGTAGCTTGGAGTCCCCATGCTTCCTGGGATGAGAACAGGCTGCCCTACTTTTCTGTACTTTTCCGGAATCTCTTTGCTGTTTGGTCCAAAAGCTCTTGTTGCACCCTTTCTGTGAACGCAAACAAGCTTTTTCTTGCCGTCAATCTCATGCTTCTCGAACTTTGCTATGTTGTGTGCGACATCGTAAACGAGCCTCATCCCTAAATCCTCTTCGCTCATGCCGAATATCTTCTGGAAGGTTTCCCTGACCCAGTGGGCTATTATGTGTCTGTTACACCATGCAAAGTTAGCTGATGCAGCCATTCCTGCGAAGTAGTCCTGTCCTTCTCTACTGTTTATCGGAGCACACGCGAGCTGTCTATCTGGTAGCTTTATGCCATACTTTCTAACAGCCCTGTCCAACACTGTCAGGAAATCGGAGCATACCTGATGTCCCAGTCCCCTGCTCCCACAGTGTATCATGACAGTGACCATACCCTCTTCCAACCCCATGACCTTTGCAGCCTTTTCATCATAAATTTCGGCGACGTACTGAACCTCAAGGAAGTGGTTTCCACTTCCGAGCGTTCCGAGCTGGGTTCTTCCTCTATCTCTCGCCTTCTTGCTAACTACCTCCGGCCTTGCTCCATCGAGAGCTCCGTTCTCCTCGCAGCACTCTCTGTCCTCTTCGCTTCCAAATCCATTCTCTATAGCCCACTCAACTCCGGAAACGAAGACTTCGTCAAGCTCTCTGTCGCTCAGCTTTAGTCTGCCCTCGCTGCCAACTCCTGAAGGTACGGCAACGAAGAGGGCATCTATGAGTTCTTTTATTTTTGGCCTGACTTCCTCTACCTTAAGCTCGCTCCTGAGGAGCCTTACCCCGCAATTTATGTCGAAACCCACGCCACCCGGACTTACAACTCCTTCATCAGCATCAAAGGCGGCAACTCCTCCGATGGGAAATCCGTAGCCGACGTGAACGTCGGGCATAACCAGGCTTGCTTTCTGAATTCCTGGCATCGTCGCAACGTTTGCTGCCTGCTCGACAGCGTCTCTCTCGAGTATCTCCATCAACTTCCTATTGATGTAGAATATTGCTGGAACCTTCATTCCGGGCTTGTAACCCTTCGGCAGCTCCCACTTGTAATCGGTAATCTTCCTCAGCAAGCTCTCCATCGTCATATCCATCACCCCCCTGAATGGACAACCTGAACGTGAACGGGCTAACTTCACTCAGCCTTCTGTGCCCTCATAACTTTTTCGTGTAATTCCATTAGTATTCTCTTTCTGTCCTCCATAAGCACCGCATCTTCATCCCCCATCAGGTAAACATTGAACGAGAACGGGCTTGGAGACGGGAGGTGCTTTATCACGAGTTTCCTTTCTCCCTTCTCCACTCTATTTAAAAAGTCTATCGCCTCGTCAATGTGCATGGCATCTTCCAATATCTCTCTATAAGTTTCCCTCAGCACAGGGAAGTCTGGAATTCTCTCCTTTATGAGCTTTAACAGCGTTTCAGCGTTGAGCTGCTGCCTCCACACACTTTTTTCTCTACCCATGTACTTTCTGAGTATCATGAAACTTCTCACAGCCACATGTCTGAACCTCCTCTTCAGAATCTCTGTCTTGTCGAGAGCGGCGATGAGGTCCTCTCTGAAGTTCTCTGAGGTGAACAGTCCGAGAATCTGTTCGTCGCTCAGCTCAGCCCTCAGCATAAATCCGTTATCGTTCAGAGCCATTCTAACGTTTTTACTAGTAATTTTCCCCGCTCTGTAAGCGAAGACTCTCGCGAGAGCATTGTTTGCCCTTCTACCAACGAGCGTGTGGAACACAATCCCTCTGCCGTCCTCGTCCTCGAAAACCTCCACAACTACTTTTCTGTCCGTCGGAACGGTAGAGTAGTTTCTCTGCATCTCGAAGTACCTAACTATAGCTTTTGCTGCACGTCTGTCGAGGTTGTATGTCGTCGAGAGGTAATCTACTGTCACCTCTTTTCCTTTCTCAATCAGTCCATCAACAACACCTCTAAATCGCTGTATTCTGTTCGCGAGGTCGTAGCTGAGAGGTAACTGTTCCGAAAACCAACTCGGCACCGTTGGCTTTTCCCCTTCAACCTCCTCAACAACTAACTGCAGGCCTTTGGATCTGAGAAACCTGAATGTTCTCCCGGCGAGAACGAATATGTCGCCCTTAACGAGCCTTTCAGCAAACTCCTCCTCAACCTTCCCAACGAGCTTTCCGTCTCTGGTTACGACTTTAACGGCAACCTCGTCTGGTATAGTTCCTACGTTCATGTAGTAAATCGGTCTGACGAGCCTCCCTCTCCTCCCGAACTCTCCTGCCTCCTCGTCCAGCCATATCTTTCCGTAAACGTTCTTCTCCTCAAGTATCTTGTACTCTCCGGCTAAGTACCTCAGCACGCTCAGGAACTCCTCCTTTGTGAGGTTCCTGTACGGATAGGCTGACTTTACGAGCCTGTAAGCTTCTTCGATCTTCCACTTCCTTTCTATAGCCATTCCGACGATGTGCTGGCACAGAACATCGAGCGGTTTTTGAGGAATCCTTATCCTGTCGAGTCTCCTTTCCATAGCTTCTTTAGCCAAAACTGTGCACTCTACGAGGTCATCTTGATCAACAACAACTATCCTGCCAACGCTAACATCGTGCAATCGGTGTCCACTCCTCCCTATCCTCTGCAGAGCCCTGTTTATGCTCTTTGGAGAGCCTATTAGCACTACGAGGTCTATGTAGCCTATGTCTATCCCAAGCTCTAGGCTTGTGGAGCTGACGACGCACTTGAGTTTTCCGGCCTTAAGCTCCTCCTCGACCTCTAGCCTTACTTCCCTCGAGAGGGAGGAGTGATGGGCCTTTATAGCGTCTTTCCACTCCTTCAACCTCTTCTTTAGCTGGTAAACAACTCTTTCAGTTGCACTCCTTGTGTTCGTGAATATGAGTGTGGTCTTCGACTTCCTTACCAGTTCTGCTATAGTTTCGTAAAGTCTCTCGCTCGTCTCCTCAGCCGAAGTCGAGAAGAAGTCAGTTACGGGAGAGATTACTTTTATGTCGAGAGGTTTGGCGAATGTCACGTCGGCTGTTGAGCAGTCTCTCACTTTTCCTCTCTCGACATCATATCCCACTAGAAAAGCAGCGACCTCGTCGAGGGGGGCTATGGTTGCAGACAGACCTATCCTTATCATCTTCCCCTCCTGCAGGTTTTCCAGTCTCTCCATTGAGAGCGTGAGGTGAGAGCCTCTCTTGTTCTCTGCAAGAGCATGCACCTCGTCGACTATCAGGTATTTCACTTTCCTCAGCTTCTCCGAAAACCTAGGGCTCGAGAGAACTATTGCGAGAGTTTCCGGAGTCGTTATGAGTATGTGAGGCGGTTTTCTTAACTGCCTACCTCTTTCTCTCGCATCGGTGTCTCCTGTCCTTACAGCTATTCTTATCTGCTGAAGTTCTATTCCCTTTTTCTCAGCTAGTTCGTATATCTCTGCAAGGGGCTCTTCGAGATTCCTCCTTATGTCGTTGTTCAGAGCTCTTAGAGGGGAAACGTAAACGACGTAAACTCTGTCTTCAAGTTCCCTCCTCTCAGCCAGCTCAACGAGCATGCTTATTGCCATGAGAAAAGCTGCGAGCGTCTTTCCGCTACCGGTGGGGGATGAGACTAGAACGTTCCTACCTTCAGCTACCTCTGCTATCGCGAACTTTTGGGGTGGGGAGAACTCTCCGTACTTCGAGGAGAACCACTCCGCTACGAGAGGATGAAGACAATTCAGCTTCATTTTTCATTTTTATTCTTTTTTCGTGCGCTTCTTTGAATGTACGTGAACACGAACTTTTTGAACTCTCAAATTCAGTATCAAACCTACCTCGAGTATGTGATCACTACTTCAGCATGCTGCAGAACGTGACCATTCATTGCCCTGTAGAGTGCGTTTGCCGAACTCCCCGGACTCAGGTTTAGGTAGCAGTTCAGGGTGTAAACGTTTATCACGTACCTGTGAACGCCTGAGGGTGGGCACGGCCCTCCGTAACCTATCGAACCAAAGTCGTTTCTGCCTTGAACTATCCTTATGGGTTCGTAAACAACCGGCTTTTTCGGTATGTTCTCGGGTATTTCGCTTACGTTTGCTGGTATGTTCCAGGCCACCCAGTGAACGAATATTCCCTTTGGAGCATCCAGATCTACCATAACCACAGCTATGCTCTTCGCTTTTTTACTGACATTTTCGAGTATTATTGGAGGAGAGATATCAGCTCCATCGCACGTGTAATTTTTCGGAAACTTGCTGAAAGGCAGAATTATTTTCAGTCCACTCTTCTCGCTTGCGTTCGGCAGCTTGAGCGTGTGAGATGTGTGAGATGCACAGCAACACATCAGTGCTGAAATCAACACGAGCGCGATCAGCTTCCTGTCCA
>JAMOMT010000178.1 GCA_027066965.1 Archaeoglobaceae archaeon | reverse complement strand
CAGGCAAAAACGCAGTTCATGCAAAGCGTACATCTGTCGACAAGCTCTCTCAGCTTCTCGTCGCTCATGTAGATTGGTCCCCTACCTTCTTTCTGCCTTCTCGTCCTAACTTCCATCGCAACTCTGACAGCTACTTCACCCACCTTGTCGGGATCCCTTATCAGCA
Organism: Archaeoglobaceae archaeon; assembly: GCA_027066965.1. Classification (GTDB taxonomy): domain Archaea; phylum Halobacteriota; class Archaeoglobi; order Archaeoglobales; family Archaeoglobaceae; genus WAPX01. The sequence continues at coordinate 5,639 of JAMOMT010000178.1, read as the reverse complement.
CCCCCTTCACCTTGCCGGAGACGAGGTCGTTAACGATCACGTCTGGATTGTCATCTGTCCTGTCTGGCAAACCTCTTGCAGCTGCTTCGGAAGTTGCTATGAGTGGAATTCCCATCTTCGCGCACTCTCTCAGTGTATCTGCCCTAATGCACTGCTCGTCCGTAATGACGACATCGGGAATTCCGGACCTTATCGCTCTCAGCTCGTAGCTCAGAGTTCCAACTACCTTGGCCCTTGGGTCATAGCGAGAGGTGTCTATTGCGGTGCAGCATAGGCCAGCTATCTCCACTTCATTTTCGAGCCCGTGCTCTCGCAAATAATCGTCTATGTTCCTTGCGGGCAAAATGTTGTGCCCTATAACGAGAATGACTGGCTTATCCGTCTCGAGAACTCCAAACCCTATGTCTATTAGGGGTGCGTCTGGATCTCCCTTCGGATAGTTGAACGCCACTATCTGAGCAATATCTGCCGTCTCCATTCCAATGTGGTCGAGCATTCCCACATGCAAGGCCTTAGACTCGAAGTCTATGTAGTCCTCCTCCTGTCCTGTGTGAATGGTGTGGAGAACTCTCACGAGCTCCTGCTCCACGTAATCGAGAACTTTTTCGAGGTCGCCTATTGTCTTTGGTTTTATCCCGAGAGCGAGCCTGATGTTCGGAGCTTCGATGTCTATGTCGGGCCCAAGGTCTATTGGATAATCCCTCCCAAACTTCTCGATGAGGTAGTGAACCAGATGCCTCGCGTGAGTGCAGTGGGCTGAGGCACCTATTAAGCAGGCTATGGTTACCATCCTTGCCTTCTGCGTTCTCAGGTCGAGTCCGCAAGCCCCCTCCCTATTGTTTGTTAGCTCGCACGGCCCCATCGTGCACAGGTTGCAGAAATCTTGCACTGGAGCGTATATGGGTTCGTACCTGCTGAGGAGCTTCCTGTCCCAGTACCTCAGGTCGAGGATGTGTGGTCTTGGGGTGGGCCCTAACTCCTCCCACTCCTGCTCTTTTAGCTCCTCTTCGTCGACTATCTCTCCTATCTTTATCGTGATGTTTCTCAATTCGTCGAGTACGAATATTCCGTTACCTATTTCGATGCCCATTTCATCACCCGAATTATCGTTCAATGTTTGAAGTCTTAGGTTTGATAGATCTGAGCAAGGGGGTTGGTTTTTAAAATTTGTCATGTTTATATATTGGGTTATTACTAATTCCGGGTTCGGTATTACGGGATATAACGAACGGAGCAAATCTAGCAAAAGCTAACAAAGGTGAGTTAATTCTAAAGATTAAAAACTATTATAAAAATTACTTCAAAACTTCAATCTCTTTATTTGCGTGTTCTAGTATTAAACTCGTAAAAGGCTTAACGGGCATTTTATCCTGAACGACTTCAAGCGAGAACTGGCAGAGGGGACAGAGAGTCGCTATGCATTCGGCCCCCGCTTTCTTCGCTTCTCTGACTATACTTAAAGCTCTCTTTTTGAACCCTTCCGAGTTCGTTAGTAACAATGTTCCCCCGCAGCATTCTGCCTTTACTCTGAAATCGACGACGTTAAATCCCACCTTCTCGAGCAAATCCTCGAAAATTGTTGGATTTTCTGGGTTATCAACTCCTAACTCAGGTGGTCTGAGTATTTGACATCCATAGTATGCAGCTACCTTTTTTCCCTCGACCTGGGGTAGCTTATCCGCAACCTTACTCAAAACTTCTATTACGTGAAATACGCTCACTCCACCGTTGTACTCCCTGTTTATCGACGCGAGAATTCCGTTTACTCTTTTTCTGACTTCCTCGTCCTGCAACTCTATATTCACCTTTTTCAGGTTCTGGTAGCATGCTGGGCAAGTCGTCACTATGTCTGCTTTACTCTCTTCAGCGAGAGCAAGGTTTCTCGCGTTCAAAGCTAACCAGATGTCTCTGCTATACTCCTCGACTATGTGCGTTCCGCAGCAGTTGAAGTCGTGACGAGAAACTTCTATGCCAAGTTTTTCTAACAGCTCTAACGTTGATTTTGCGTACTCCATTCCGGAACTTCGAGCTGAGCACCCAGGGAAGAACGCAAGCTTCATGCGGGCACACCTACAACAGTGGGCTTCTCGGCTTTCCTCTCTCCAACTGGGCTAACTCCCTCGACAACGGAAAATATCATGGAAACTTCCTTAGCGCACTTACTCTTCTTTGGCAGGCTGATTGCCTTTGATAACCCTCCATTCCTTATGGAGTTCTTTAGTGTGGACAGAACTATGGACGGGTCCATTATCTTTCCAGATTTCATAAGCTTCATGAAGAAAGCTGTCTCATCCAACTCTCCGTAGCTCTTTACCGTTTCGACAAACGCCTTAACGTACGCCGGAACTTTACCCTGTCTTATGTACTCAGCCCTCATCTCTGCAAGGACCTCGTACGGCTTAACTCCTCTGGGGCAGCGATAGCACTTGAAGCAACTCGCACACAGCCAGCACAGCTCTGAGAGTTCTCCTCTCTCGAAGTAGTCGAGCATCATTCTTCTCGGGTTGAATTCTCCCCTCTCGTCTAGATTAGCAGATGTGCAGTCTGCAGTGCATGTTCCGCACTGGTAGCACTTCATGGTTTTAGTTCACCCTTTCGAAATTTAACATTATCTGTCGTGGAAATTACTAGTTGTACATAACGCTCGATAATTATTAATAATCTCATGATGAGATTAGGAACGCATAAGTAAAGGGTAAATCGTCATACGACGTAGCAAAATGTTAAATAGTACAAATTATTCCGCATGCTCAATGATGAACATTTCCGAATTTAACGGAAGACTATTCGTGATAAAAAGGGTCATCGAGGGAGAAGTCAGGAGAATGCTTACATACGACTCCTCTCTCTGCTTTGGCTGCGAGCTGTGCAGCACAGCATGTCCTCAGAACGCGATAAAGCTGTATCCCCTCGCGTACATGCTTACCGGAAGGCCAAGAATTCGAATAGATGCAAAAAGCTGCCTTCTCTGCGGGGTCTGCTCGGAAGTTTGCCCGTCCGGAGCGATAAAAGTCGACGGAGCGAGGATAAGACTAAGAAGACTCTTCTTTGCTGACTTCGAATGCGAGGCGTGCAGAATGTGCGAGGAGGCTTGCCCTTGGGATGCTATAGTTAGCGTTGGTAAAGAGGGGGAAGAGGAAACAGAAAGAAACGAAGGAGAAGAGGATAATGAAGGAGAGAAAAGGGGAAAGGCAAGCAAGAGGTGGATAGAGGAGCTCTGTATATTCTGCGGGAAGTGCGCAAAGGTCTGCCCGGAGGGCAGGATATTCGTGGAGAAACCGATAAGCGGAGAAATCAGCATAGGAGAAGACTGCAAGCTCTGTGGAGTCTGCATGGACATCTGTCCCGCTCACGCGATAAGCTTCGACGGAAAAAAAATGGTTGTTGATACAGATGTATGCATCTTCTGTGGGGCGTGCAGAAATGCCTGCCCGATAAAGGTGATAGAAGTCAGAAGAAAGGAGATCAGGATAGAGAACGCGGATTATCCTTGGTTTTCCCAGCACGAGAGAGCTCTGAAGTGCGTGCTGAAGTGAAATTAGGGGTGTTTTAAATGGCAACGCAGCTCGAAACTCAGGCTGTGAGAATAAAGATAAAGGTCCACGAGGAGAGATGCGTGGGCTGTGGAAACTGCACTGCAGTCTGTCCTGTTAACAACACCGTAACTATGAGAATAGAGAGCGGAAAATTGAAGAGTGGGTTTGTCTGCGAGGGCTGTGGCCTTTGTGTTAAGGTTTGTCCGTTTAACGCTCTTGAGCTTGTTGTTGAGGAACTTGAGGATCCTGAATTTGGGGAATCTGAATTCGAACAGCCTGAGGTAAGGGAGGAAGCAGAAGGGAAGGTAAAAGATGTAAAGGACGAAAAAGAGAAAAAGCCGGAGATAAAGCCTCAGGTTGAAGGTAAGCTGAAGAGATTTCCAGACTACGTTTCGGAATGGTTCTCAACAGGCCTTCTCAGGAGGATGTTCGAGGCTAAAGGGGACGTCAATATCCCGGAGGTAATAAAGAAGTTCGAGAAAGCTGGGGACAGTTTCTCCCTCCTCTACATGGAAGTAATAGCGAGGAAGCTCTGCTCTCTCTGCGGAGCCTGTGTTTCCGCGTGCTCAGAGGGTGTTCTCGAAATAACTGTTGATGGCAGATTAAGCTATCCCCACCTCGTTGAGGAGTGCAAAAACTGCGCCTCTTGTTTGCTCAAGTGCCCGAAAACGGACTACTTCAAGCTTGAGGAGAGCGAGGACGAGCTCGGCAACTACATTGACATAATCTCCGCGAGGAGGACTGGAGGTGGGGATGAGAAGAAGGCTGGAGCTGCAACAGCTCTCCTAAGGTACGCGATGGAGAAGGGGATAATCGACTGCGCGATAGTCGTTGGAGACGAGCCAGTCATAGTGACAAAACCGGAAAAGCTTGAGGAGTGCGCTGGAATAAAGTTCGTTGTTGCTCCAACGCTCTCCCTACTGAAGGAAGCTGTGAAGAGAGGTTACAGGAAAATAGCCGTCGTTGGGGTTCCCTGTCAGGTGAAAGCCGCGAGGAAGATGAAAATGCTTGGAAACGACGAGATAAAGCTGATAATAGGAGTTTTCTGCCCGAGAGGCAAACATCCGGAGAAGGAAGCGATAGCTTGTAGAGTTTGCAAGGATATGAGTGCTGAGTTTGCAGACATCTCTTTTGGAAACGCTGGTTCCCAGAAGGGATGGAGGACGATAATAACCAGAACGGAGATAGGAAAGCAGATAGTTGATGGAGCTCTCAGCGAGGGACTGATAAGAGTCGGAAAGGTTGACTTGGAGAAGCTCAGGCAGATGGCGGCTCGCAAGAAGTTTGGCTCTGGTAAGAATGGAAGTAAAGGGTGAAAGAAATGAACAAGGTCGCTGTTTTCGTCTGTCACTGCGGGAAGAACATTGCCGGAGAAGTCGATGTCGAGGAAGTTGCTGACTACGCGGCAACTCTGCCAGGAGTCGTTGTGGCGAGACACAACAAGTACCTCTGCTCATCTAGCGGCCAGAAGATGATAAAGGAGACTTTGGCTGAGTGCGATGCCAACGCTGTCGTAGTTGCTGCGTGCAGTCCGAGAATGCACGAAAACCTCTTCAGGAGGTGCATAGAGGAAGCTGGACTGAATCCTTACATGCTCGAAATGGCGAACATAAGAGAACACTGCTCCTGGGTGCACAAGGGAAGAGAAGCGACCGAGAAGGCCAAAGCTCTCGTCAGGATGGCGGTTGCAAAGGCAAGATACCTCGAACCCCTCGAAAAGAAGAGGATATCGCTGATAAGGAAGGCAATGGTGATAGGTGGAGGCGTTACGGGCATTCAGGCTGCTTTAGATCTGGCGGAGCAGGGCTTTGAGGTTTACCTTGTGGAGAGGGAACCGAGCATTGGAGGGCACATGGCTCAGCTCGACAAGACCTTTCCAACCCTTGACTGCTCCATATGCATCTTGGGGCCTAAGATGGTTGAGGCTTACAGGCACGAAAACATACACGTTATAACATACGCTGAAGTTGAAGGAGTAGAGGGATACGTTGGCAACTTCAAGGTAAAGATAAGGAAGAAGGCGAGGTTCGTTACAGATGCCTGCACGGGTTGTGGGGTTTGCGCTGAACACTGCCCGGTTGAAGTTAAGGACGAGTTCAACTG
>JAMOMT010000177.1 GCA_027066965.1 Archaeoglobaceae archaeon | reverse complement strand
GCCGTGTGCTTTCTAAGGTTTATCGCTTTCTTTATCAGAGCTTTCAGGTCTTCCGGCAGTGTTATCTCTGCCCCTTCCTCCCTAAGTATCTGCTGCAGCTTCTTTCCAGTAACTTGCCTCACCGATGGGATTCCATACCTGTCCCTGAGTATCATTCCGATCATGCTGGGCTCATAGCCTTCTGAGTAGAGCTCCATTATGACCTTCTTTACTTCATCTGCACTCATCTCAACCCATTCCGGGGGGGAGTCCCTGTAAATCCTCTTTGATCCTGAGCTCCCCCTTCTTCTTGCATGCATTCTCGCCATGACCGTTACCTCCTTAATTGGATCTGGTATTCAACTGCACGGGAACACCAGAATAAATATCTTCCGCTCGTTAGTCGTACTCTCTCCACGTCTTCCCGCACTTAGTGCACCTGAAAAACCTCACCTCGCTCTCATCAGCTGCTCTGAGCTGTCTCAGCCACCAGTAAGCCTCTCTGTTTCCGCAAGCTGGGCAAACAACATTCGTTGTCGGGAGAGTCTTTAGGTTTTCTCCCTCTATCACTGGAACCTCCTCTCTGCTCCTCTTCTCCACAACGACCTCTTCCTTCTCTTCCTCGACACTCTTCTCGTATCCGCACTTCCTGCACACGAGCTTACCGTCTTGGAACACCATTAGGCTCTTACACTTCGGACAGAACTCCACTTCGCATCGCCTCCCTGAGCATCTCCGAATGATCAAATGCGAGCTCGCGGCTTAAAGCTTCTTCTACGCTGATGAGAACAACATCCTCAGCGTCGTCTCCAGCTTTTAACTTCCCTCTAACCGGTTTTGCGAGGAAACAGACGGAGACGAAGTGTCCTCTCGGATCCCTATCAGGCTTTGAGAAAACGCCAACGAGCTTCGCGGGCTCGCAAACGAGTCCTATCTCCTCTTCAAGTTCTCTCCTCAAAGCGTCCTCCACACTCTCCCCGTACTCGACTATTCCCCCCGGGAGAGCGAGCTTACCTTTGAACGGCTCGTTCCTTCTCCTTATGAGCACGATTTTACCATCCATCGGAACTATTCCGTCAACTGTGAGGGTTATACACTTCACATTTTCACCTCAACCTCTTTTCTTCTGCTCCTATTTTCTATTTTGCCTTAATCTCACTCGATCCGTCCGTATCTCGTGAAACCAAGACTCATTCGCTTTCATCTACTCTATCACTTCATCGCTCAGCAAGCCTGTCCAGAACGCACCTCCACCTACCAACCTTCCTGTTCAGCACTTCAAGCGACCATCCAACGTCTCCAACTCTCGAAACGGAGTGACTATCACTTCCAACTGAGAACATGAGTTTTTTCACCTCTTTACCGATCTCGTCAAGTAGCTCTGGAGGAGGAGCTCTGTGAGCTGAATTGATTTCGAGTGCTATGTCGTTCTCCTTCAGAACATCCATCACCTCGAGGTCCATTTCCACGCTTTCCGAGTACGTGTTGAATATTGAGGAGCGGTAGTGCCCCAGCACATCGAACTCGCAGTTTCTTGCACACTTTATTATTCTCCTGCAGTACTCCTCCGCCGGTAAACATTCGTGGATGGAGGCTATTACGAGCTCGAAGTCGTGTTTGGGTTTTTCTATCCTTCCTTCAGCATCTATTCCGCACTCTACGGCGTCAAGTATTCTTATTCCGTACTTGTCCTGACAGAACTCGATTTCTTCTCTCCTCCTTTTTGCCTTTCCTTCGTCGAGCCCGAGGGGGTGTTCACAGGAGTGGTCAGCTATGGCTATTATCTTTATTCTTCTCTCTTTTGCCTTCTTAGCTATCTCCTCAATACTTCCCTGCCCATCCGAGTACATGGAGTGAACGTGAAGGTCGAACACATGACAAGTTAAACTTGAATATATATTTCCTTTGCGATTAGGTGCTGGCCCGTTTTCTGGTTATGGTGATAAATATAAATAACAGTAAATAAAATAATAGTTAGAAAACTTCTGAGAACTCTTTTTCGAGTCTCAGGGCGAAACATAAGACGTCGTTTTCCTTGAAGTGTCCTCCCATTATCTGTAATCCTACTGGCAGCCCCTTTACGAAGCCCACCGGAAGAGAAAGTGCTGGAATACCTGCAAGGTTTATTGGAACAGTATTCACATCCATCTTGTACATTGTGAGAGGGTCTGCGAGCTCTCCTATCTTGAAAGGTAACGAGGGCATCGTCGGAGCTATCAGAACGTCGTAGTCTTTTAGAGCACTCTCGAAGTCTCTCCTGACAAGAGTTCTGACCCTCAACGCTTTCAAATAGTACTTTCCGTAGTAGCCAGCTGACAGAGCGTAGGTTCCAAGCATTATCCTTCTCTTTACTTCCTCTCCGAAGCCCAGCGCCCTCACTTTCGAGAAGTACTTCGTCCACGTGTCAAGCTTGTCGAGAGCGAAACCATATCTCACACCATCGTACCTCGCGAGGTTAGAAGAGGCTTCTCCCGTTGCTATTATGTAGTACGCCGCAAGAGCGTACTTGAAGGAGGGCATCGAAACCTCTCCAACTTCGAATCCGAGCCCCTTTACGACCTCAACGACCTCCTCGAACCTGCCGTTTACGTCCTCGTTACCACCCATCTCCTTCACTATTCCGACTCTGAACTTTCTGTCTGCTTTCGACGGGTCGAACTTGAACTCTACTCCGGCGTTGGTCGAGTCCCTCTCATCCTTTCCGGCTATTACTTCAAGGAGAAGAGCAACATCTTCAACGCAACACGCCATCGGCCCGATCTGCTCGAGGGAGTTGGCGTAAGGTATAAGCCCGTACCTCGAAACGAGACCGTACGTCGGCTTTATTCCGACAACTCCGCAGAAGCTTGAGGGGCACCTTATGCTCCCTCCAGTGTCGCTTCCGAGTGCGAGAACAGCCTCTTTTCCTCCAAGACAGGCACCACTCCCTCCGCTACTACCACCAGCAACTCTGTCGAGGTCGTACGGGTTTCTAACGACCCCAAAGTACGAAGTTTCGGTAGTAGTCCCCATGGCAAACTCGTCCATGTTCGTTTTTCCGAGTATTATCGCTCCCTCCTGCTTCAACCTCTCGACTACGTGAGCGTCGAAAGGAGGGATGTAGTTCTCGAGCATCTTGGAGCCGCACGTAGTTCTAATTCCTTTAGTGGATATGCAGTCCTTCACGGCGACGGGAATGCCAGAAAGTTTCCCCTTCAACTCTCCCCTGTCGTACTTTTCCGCCTGAGAGAGGGCAAAATCTTTGCAGAGAGTTATGTAGGCGTTAAGCTTACTTCTTTCTATCCTGTCAAAGAGCTCGGAAACGAGGTCGTAGCACTTCTCGCTTTCGAGTCTCTCCCTCCACTCACTCACTGTTATCATGGTACCTCTCCTTTCTCCTTTACTCCACTATCTTTGGTCCCTTGAAGTAACCGTCCTCAACGTGCTTCGCGTTCATCAAAGCCTCTTCCCTGCTCAGCCCCTCTTTAGGTACGTCTTCTCTGAAAATGTTCTTTAGAGGAAGAACGTGAAAAGTCGGCTCCACGTCCTCTCCGACCTCGTCGAGGACGTTGAAGTAATCGATTATGCTTTCGAACTCTTTCCTGAATTTTTCAGCTTCCTCTCTGTTTATCTCTATTTTTGCGAGTTCTGCAATCTTGAAAACGTCCTCCACCGTCAGCATGTCTGGAAATCGAGGTTGTTGAATAAAAAACTTGGGTTGCTAAGAATGACAAAGCTTAAGTTACTCTCGTGCAAACAACTTTCGATGTCCTGCATATTTTGCAAGTACTTTTCGAGCTGTGGAGGCAGGGCTGAGATATGCGAGCACTTTGAGTTGAGGGAGGCTAAAAAGCCTTCGAGAGTTGAGAGTGCAGTTAAGGAATCTATGACCATAAGGGAAGCAGCTGAAAAACTGAACATGACCGTTACCGAGTTTCTTGAAATGCTGGGACAGATGGAGAGAGAAGGAAAAATTAAAATTGAGATAAAGTAATTTTTGACATCTGAATTTAGGCGTACCGAAACCGTTAAATACTGTGAATAATTATTCAATTTTGGAGGTGGTAGCATGCCGGGTGGTGACAGGACTGGCCCTCTTGGCCTCGGGCCAAGAACCGGAAGAGGACTTGGATACTGCTCAGGTTATAACAGGCCCGGATTCATGACAAGAGCGTTTGGCTGGCTTGGATTCGGCAGATTTGGAGGATTTGGCAGAGGTGGTAGAGGAAGAGGAATGGGTAGAGCTGGAAGAGGTATGGGCAGAGGTAGGGGATGGAGGTTCTGGTAAGCGATTAGCTCTCTAAAATTTTTTGTTTGTTTCGGGTTGGACCTTTAGACTTCAACACCTAGGCCTCAACACCAACTTCCGAGAGTGCCTTCTGGGGGTTGGATTGGTAGAGCCTTATTATCCTCGAAACCTCCCCGAACTCGGTTATGTTGTTTTCCACAAGTTTCTCGAGCAAGAACATCCTCCTGTTCAGTTCCTCGTTCAGGTCCTTCTTGCTCCAGCCCCTTTCAGTCTTTATCTCTTCCAGAGCCTTGGAGCTTCCGATCATCACGTGCTCGTCTCTCACGCTGTCCCACTTGAAGACAGTCGTCGTTCTCAGGGCTCTCGTCTTAGGATCGAGCCCGACTATCTCCGCTATCTCCAAATTCCTTCTGACTCTTCTCCCGTTAACGTAAGTCTGAGCCTGAATGCTTATTATATCCAGAGCTTCGATCATCGGTCTCGGGACATTTATCGGCGGGTTTTCGAGCCTGTGTATGACTCCGTTAATAGAGTCAGCGTGCAGGGTAGAGTAGGTAGTGTGGCCTGTGCTCATGGCCTGAAAGAGGGTGAGAGCTTCTCTCCCCCTCACCTCTCCGACTATTATGTACTCAGGCCTTTGCCTCAAAGCGGCCTTCAGTAGATCGTACATGTCTATGGACTTTGCACCCTTCTGAAGGGCCTCCCTCGTAACTGCTGGAATCCAGTTCTTGTGAGGGAGCATGAGTTCTCTTGTGTCTTCTATCGTGACGATCTTGGCCTTTTTCGGAATGAAGAGGGCAATCGCGTTGGTTGATGTAGTTTTACCGCTCGCTGTACCTCCCGCGAAGATGAGGCTCTTCCTATTCTCTATGCACAGCCATAGGTAGGCCATCTGCTCACTGCTGAAAGTTCCCCACTTTATCAGGTGAATTGGCGTTATGGGCTCTTTTCTGAACTTTCTTATGGTGAAAGTGGAGCCGTGATCCGTGACTTCTCTGCCGAGGGTCATCTGAATTCTGCTCCCGTCTGGCATCGTGGCGTCTACCATGGGTTCAGCTATGCTTATGTGCTTCCCGCACTGCTGGGCGAGCTTTATCACAAAGGAGTCGAGTTCGTCGCTTTCGAAGCTAACGTTTGTTCTGAGGTTTGCGTAAACTCGGTGGAAAACGTAAACTGGTTTGCTGTAACCGTTGCACGAGATATCTTCGAGCTGGGGATCGTACATGAGGGGTGTTATTTTCCCGTAGAGGACAGTTCCTCTCAGCACGTAGTAGAAAACCCTGTAGTAATCATCCCTTTCGAGCTTTATCCTGAAGTCCTTTAGGATTCTGTCAGTTTTGCTTTTGAGTATTTCTACCTTGTTCGAGCTCTTCATCTCTTCGGGCGTGACTGGAAGATATTCAAGCTTAGAAAGCAGCTCTTTAACTACCTTTCTTTCCTTTTCGCTCAGCTCCGGCTCCAAGACATGGTATTCTATGTCATCCTCCTCTTCCTTGGACACCACATGAATGCTTGCGAAGACGTAATCGTCGTAAACGGGGTACCTATCGATCTCCAGCCATCCCTCGGGAGGTTCGAAGTCCTTTCCGATCTCTTCTGCAAGTTTTTTGAAGTAACTTTTCTCGTCTTCTTCGTTTCCTT
>JAMOMT010000176.1 GCA_027066965.1 Archaeoglobaceae archaeon | reverse complement strand
GCTCTCGAGAGAGCGGTCGTCGTCGGAGCTAGGGGTACTTCTGGGCTTAGAGAGCAGGTCGTGAGCGGGGAGACTGGCTTTCACATAAATCCCGACGACCCGCACGACATAGCAGTTTACACATCCATCCTTCTCAACGACGAGGAGTTAAGGAGAAGAATGGGGAAAAAGGCGAGAAAGAGGGTTCTCGAAAAGTTTACTTGGGATAAGTGCGCTGAAAGGACTGAAGAGCTCTACCTTAGGGAGCTGGTATCGTGATCCTCTCCAGATTAGACTTGAGCTACGAGAGTGCGTGCAGGAAGGAATACCTGCTCGTTGACGGGGATTGCTACTCATCTTCAAGCCTCGCGGGCAACACAAGAAAGTACCACGGAATGCTGGTAAAAAATGGTTACGTCCTACTCTCAACAATCGACGAGCTCGTTAACGGTTTCAGAATCTCGAGAGCAACATACAAAAAGGCTGTAGTCTGTCCAGAGGTGCTTGCCTACTATCACCCCGCGAGGTTTTGCTACTGGATTGACGGAGTTTTCGTAGAGAAGAGAGTGGAACTCGCTAGAAATTCAGTCAGGGTATCCTATAGAGCAAGTGAGAGAGTGACATTCGAGGTTATACCCCTCCTCGCGATGAGGAGCGTACACTTCGTGAGGAAGGACTTCGAAGACATCAGAGGAGGCATCGAAGGAAATTGCAGGGGTTTCGTCGCAAGAGCAACTCCTTACAGCCTGAGGGTGGAGGTGGGGGGAGAAGAGGTCGAGGCCGAAAGAGTCGATTACGTTTACTACGACGTTTTCTACCCGAGGGAGTGCGAGAGAGGGTACGAGTGCTGCGAAAACTTGTACGCTCCCTTCAAGTTCCGCGTGAGAGGTAGGAACTTGAATGTCACTGCGCGTGTGGAGGGCTTTCCCGTCGGGAAGGGGGAAGAAGTTTTCAGGAGCGCTTTAACTCCGGAGTCCATGCTCGAAAAAGCGTGCGATGCCTTTCTGAGGGAAGACACAATCGTGGCAGGCTACCATTGGTTTACTGAATCTTGGGGGAGAGACGCTTTCGTGAGCCTACCGGGTCTCTTGCTTGAGAGAGGTCTCTTCGGTCAAGCGAGAAGAGTCTTCCTGTACTTTGCGAGGAGGATGAAGGGTGGCGTAATACCGAACAGGGTAGGGAAGGATATCAGTTACAACTCGAGCGACGCGAGCTTGTGGTTCGTTTACGCACTCAACAGGTACATGGAAAAGACGAACGACAGAGAGTTCCTCTATAGGGTGAAAGTTTACATCGAAGAACTCTTTGAATCGTATCCTGAGAGTGACGTAGCTGTAGTGGGGGAAAGAGGACTTTTAGAAGTCAAACCTCAAACGACGTGGATGGACACGATTTTTACTCCGAGAGAAGGGATGCCGGTGGAAGTGAACGCTCTCTGGATAAACGCTCTGGCTTTTGCGGAGAGGTATGGGATAGACGTGGATTTCGACTGGAGAAAAGTTTTTAGGGAGTTCTGGGAGGTCTTCTGGAACGGAGAGTATTTGGACGATGTCGCAGGAGACAGCTCTTTCAGACCTAATCAGGTCGTGGCCCTTGCTGTACTCACTCGCCTGCTGAAGAGAGACGAAGAGAAAGAGGGAGCTGACCGGTCTAATAGGTGGGGGGAAATTTTTGAAAACGCCGCGAAAGCACTCAGACTCTGCGAGGAAAAGCTGCTTACGCCCTACGGCCTCAGAACACTCTCTCCCGAGGAAGAAGGCTATATAGGCAGGTACTGCGGGGATAAAAGCTACCATAATGGCTGCGTGTGGCCGTGGCTTTTGGGATTTTACTTCGAACTCAGGAAAAACCTAGACTTGAAAACGAGCAGATTCGTTCTGATGCCCTTACTCTCACACCTCTACGACTGCGGTATCGGTTTCGTTTCCGAGATTTTCGACGGAGATAGCCCCTATAACCCGAACGGCTGCATAGCTCAGGCGTGGAGCGTTGCAGAGCTTTACAGGGCTCTAAAAATGTGTGAGCTCTGAGGATTCTAAAAAATTAAATTATAAAGATGCTAAAATTTAAAAATCACTCAACGTCGATCCCCTTCAGCCAAGGCATCATCTTCCTGAGTTCTCTGCCGACTTTCTCTATCAGGTGCTCTTTTTCCATCCTGAGAAGTTTGTTGAAAACGGGCCTGTTCGCCTGGTTTTCGAGAATCCACTCCCTCGCAAACTCTCCAGTCTGAATCTCCCTCAGAATCCTTTTCATCTCCTCCCTAACGTTCTCGTTGATAATCCTCTTACCTCTTGTCATTCCGCCATACTTTGCTGTGTCGCTAACGCTGTACCACATTGCGTATATTCCTCCCTCGTATATTAGGTCAACTATTAACTTGAGCTCGTGTAGAGCTTCGAAGTAAGCGACCTCCGGCTGATAACCGGCTTCAACCATCGTCTCGAACGTGGCCTTTATGAGCTCGGTAACTCCGCCGCAAAGGTCAACCTGCTCGCCGAAGAGATCTGTTTCAGTTTCCTCCTTAAAAGTTGTTTCTATGACTCCAGCTCTCGTGCATCCAATGCCCTTTGCGTATGCTAAAGCCTTCTCAAGAGCCTCTCCGCTGTAGTTTTGTTCAACTGCAACGAGTGCTGGGACACCTTTGCCCTCGGCGTACATCCTTCTGACGAGGTGTCCCGGGCTCTTAGGAGCGACCATCGTAACATCGACGAACTCTGGTGGCACTATCTGGTTGTAGTGTATGTTGAAGCCGTGAGCAAATAGCAGCATGTCTCCCTCATCCAAACCAGTTCTGACCTCTTTCTCGAAAACAGCAGGCTGTATCGTGTCAGGTATCAGCATCGCAACGATGTTTGCCTCGCTGACTGCCTCGCTGACTTTTTTGACCTTTAAACCCTCGCTTTCAGCTTTCTTCCAGCTTTTGCTTCCCTCGTAGAGACCAACTACGACGTCAACTCCGGAATCTCTCAGATTTAAGGCGTGGGCGTGTCCTTGGCTTCCGTAACCTATTATGGCCACGGTTTTGTCTTTTATATACTTCAAATCTGCGTCACCATCATAGTATATCTTTGCCATGGCATCTCCAGCGAGGAGGGAAAATAAATACGTTCCGCTTCTCAACGCACCTTATGGGCCCAGAAAACCTCAATACCAGAAAGTACTTCGAGGGAACGGCAAAGGAGAGGCTCATCGAGCTTCTGCTCAGAAACCTGGGGAAGGCTTTTACAGCAAAAGAACTGTGCGAAATGCTCGAACTCGAGAGTGAAGCTGAAGTTTACGCTCTATTAAAGCAGGCCGCGAAAATCCTTAAGAGGAAGGGCTTTACTCTCGCCTTCTCACAGCCTGTCTGCAGAAAGTGCGGTTTCGTCATGAGCAGGATGGATGCCGGGAAGTGTCCGAGGTGTGGCTCTCACTGGATCGAGAGTGCGAAGTTCACAGTCCTTAAGAGGTGAAAGGTCGAAAATTGGATTTGGATTGGAGGCAGTTCCATGCGTGCTGCCGGTGAAAATGGTGACGTAACCAGAATTGTTCCGGCGAGCATAACCTGCATGTTCACACCTAAAAGGGAGAAAGACCCGAAGCTTTCCGGCTCTTACGGGGTCGGAATAGCTCTCAGAAACGGTTCTAAGGCCGTATGCCGTAAATCTGAGAGGGAAGAAACAGTGTTTCTGGGATGTAGGAACGTTAGGACAGTTGAGCTAGCCCTCTCCTTCCTGAAAGCCCGTTACTCAACAGGCAAGTTCAGACTGGAGCTGAAGCCGAACTACCCTATTGGTTGCGGCTTTGGCATGAGTGCTTCTCTAACTCTTTCGGCATTAACGGTAACAGCTGAACTTTTTGATCTTCCGTTGAAGGATATAGCCGATGTTGCCGATATTGCCCACGAGGCTGAGGTTGTGAGCTCTACTGGGCTCGGAGACGTCGTTACTCAAGTGCACGGTGGAATAGTTTGCAGGCTTGAAGCTGTCTGTCCTTCTCTGGCGAAAGTTAAGAAGGTTAGCCTACCTCTCAGAAGTCTCGACCTCCTTGTTCTGGGGGAACTTGACACGGGAGAGGCATTGGAGGAATACGACTTCTCGACTGGATTAAAGAGGATGAAGGAATTCCTAAAAAACCCAACCGTAGAGGGGCTGTTTTACCACTCGAAGGCGTTTGCACTAGAGTGCGGAATTATGGACGAGGACGTTCTCGACGTTATAGAGGCTGTGGAGGCTGCTGGCGGAATGGCTTCGATGGTTATGCTCGGAAAAGCAGTTTTTGCTGTGAACGGCTTTGAGGCAATGAGGGAGTTTGGGAAACCGTTCAGAGCGGAGATCGACTTTGAGGGTCTGCGCTTTAGGGCTTAATGAAGTCACATCAGGCAGCTTTTGGTGAATTCTCGCAAAAAAACGGTGGCATAGCTGCCTTTAGGCAGGAAGAACCTGAATTTTACGTTTTCCTTTCCATTGGCCCCTCTATCCGCCTCAACTCCCTCAACTTCGTACTCGAACTCTGAAAAAGGCATTTCCGCCAGCCTGTAACCGCCCTTCGAGGAGAACTCCTTATGCTCCTGCCTGAAATTCTCGAGCCCTATCCCGTCCTCGCTGAGAATTTCCTTCACGACCTCTCCTGCCCATCCTCTGAGCTCGCTCCCGTAACCCGGGAGTGGGAGGGCAAGGGCACACCTTCTGACGCTCATGAGAAACTTTACTCTTTTCATCCTCCACTCAATCGGGGAGAACTCTTCTTTTATGCCGTGACTGTCGAAAAATCCAACGACATCGTCCTCTTCAACGTACCTCAGGGTCTCGAACTCTCTTATCCTCTCGCTGAGAGTTCTGTTAAACACGTAGGACTGGTAGGCGTGTATGAACATGAGCTTGAGGTTCTTTGGAAGCATGAGTAAAGCCTCCTCCTCGCTCTTCCCCTCCCTCAAAGCTTGAAGGAGAATTTTCTCGTACCTCAGGTAGTTGGGAAACTCCCTCAGACCTATTATCGGATCTCTTGTCTCCCATAGCTCCCTCCTTACCTCCCTAATCTCTTCGTTCTCTCCTTCGAAAGGCATCGCCACGTATATCCAGAAAGCCTCCTCGTAGTTTCCTCTAAGAATTTCGAGTCCTACTCTATGTGTGATGAACCTCATCGTTCCGAACCTCTGAAGGCCGAAGAAGTTTGGTACCCCCCTCTCCTCAAGCTCCCTTAGCGTCTCCGGGACGGGTGTGCTGTCAGCTCCCCTCACCCTGACGAAGAACTTGTTGCCGAGCAAGTCTCCGAGGCTTATTCTACTCCTCGACTTTCCCAGAATTTCTATCTCCGCGTCTCTTATTCTAACGTTCCTCAACCTCTCTACCTGCTCGTCGCTGAGGCCGTATATGCTGAAGTACTGTATACTAACGGCCCTCTTATCCTTCGTTCCAGCGTACTCTATTCTTCTCTGGCTTATCTTAAGCTTCTTCGCTAAAACTCTGACGAAGTTCAAAGTGTCCCAGTTTACCTTCTTCACTCTTATTACCGTGAACGATCCCTCATCGCTCAGCTTTATCCTTGCTACCTCTTCTACTACGAAATCCTCAGGTCTTTCCTTTATCCTTCCTCCAGTGCCAGGAGTAGAGGAGGAATAAACTTCAATTCCAACGTTTCTCTCAATCCAGTGCTCAGTTTCGAGGCACCTGTCAGTTCCGTCCGTCCCGCCCATTTCCCCACAACCGGTAGGAGCAGTTTTAATACTTTCGTCAGCTTCGTCGTTTTAGTTTCTGCATTTCTACATTTCTGACCACTGGATCATAACAGTAAATATTTAACCTGAAGTGCATTTCCTGTAACATGGACAGGCTGACTGCAGCTATAGTCGCTTTCGTGTTTCTGGTCCTGGGTGTGTTGGCTGCTATAGTGTACAAATTTGGTGTCGTTTTCACGATAAGACTCCTACTTGGCCT
>JAMOMT010000175.1 GCA_027066965.1 Archaeoglobaceae archaeon | reverse complement strand
GGGTGTGGCTATTCTGCCGTACTCTGTGGAGTGAAAGTGAGCGATAAAAGGAACCTTCAGGTTTGAGGAGGCAATTATCCCACCAGGAAAAGCCAGCCAGTCGTGAGCAGCCACAACGTCAGGCTTTTCTGTCTTTCCGATCTGAATTGAGAGACCTGCAGACAGTAGGTTGTAAAATAGAGTTTCAGCATAAAATTTCTGTCCACTCTCATCCCACTGCCTGACATGAGGGGGTAAAAAGGAGGAGTAGCAGTCTGGAGTTATGTCCGGAGCTCTTACAACTCTAGCCCCATACCACTTTTCGAACCTTGGGAGCCTATCGCTTCCTCTGGTGAAAACACAGACGGCATTCTTCTCGGCAAGCTTCTTCGACATCTCCATCGCGTACGTTCCGAGGCCTCCCCGGAAAAAGGGAGGGAACTCGTCAACGAACATATGTAATCTCATCGCTCACACTCCTTTTACAATTAGTTCACTACGTAAAATTAAACTAAAAAATAACACGAACTAAACTCTCCCGTAAACTTCTAGCATCCTCTTCGCAACCACGCTCCACCTGAACTTCTCGTCCACCTTCCTTCTCCCCCTCTCTCCCATCAGCCTGACACCCTCAGCATCATCAACGATGTAGTTTACACCCCATGCTATGGATTCCGGAGTTGGGTACACCTTTATTCCGTCATAAAAATTGTCTATATTTTCCGAAAGCCCTCCAACGTCAGTTGCCACAACACACCTCCTAGCGCTCCACGCTTCTAGCAGGACAAGGCCGAAAGGCTCGTTTCTACTTGGAATGACTACTATATCAGCTGAGTTCAGCAACCTAACGAACTCCCTGTCGGGCAGGTAGCCGAGAAACTTAGCGGGCAGGTTCATTTCTCTCGCCTTGCTTTCGAGGTATCCTCTCATGTCTCCGTCCCCGGCAAACAGAAACTTCAGGTCCCACCTGTGCTCGAGCATGCGAGGTATGGCGTCGAGAAGTAGATCCGGACCTTTCTGGTAGACGAGTCTACCAGCGAAGAATATCAGGGGTGCTAGAGGGTGAATTCCGTAGTCCTTCTTCACTTCTCCCGCATCTACCTCCGAGCAGAATTCCTCCGGGTGTATACCGTTTGGAACGACATCTATCTTCCAGTCCGGGACATTGTAAAGCCACATCACCTCGTTTTTCAACACGTTCGAGACAGTTGTTACCCTCTTCGCTATCAGTCCGGCGTACCACTCCTTGCCGGAGATCTCCCTGAATTCCCACCAGTCTCCAAACCTGTTGCCACTCCTCCCGTACTCCGTGGAGTGAAAGGTGAAAACCGTTCTTCTGTCCTGCAGGGCGTGTAAAGCTTCAACCACGTGCCAGTCGTGGAAGTGGAGAACGTCAAAACTTGGGGAATCAAACTCCCTAAACCTATCGACAAGCTTTAAGCTCATGTCCCTGCAATAATCGACTATGTTAAAGCCGTGAGGCATGCAACAGTGGTAGTTCACACCTTTAACTTCGAGATCGCCAAGACCTCTTGTGAAGAAGTGAACTTCATGATGCTTTGCGAGTTCCTCCGCGAGGTGAGTTGCTGCTCTGGCGAGCCCTCCAACCCTCTCGGTGTAGAGGCTTTCCCAGCAGAAGAAGGCTATTTTAAGAGACTCCATAGCTCGCTCACCCTCTCCTCCACGACCTCTGCAAGTCTCAGCCTGAGAGGTTCTGACACTTCCTCTACTCTGCGAGCAAGCTCTTCGTCATTCAGAACATCCCTTATCCACCTCCCAAAGTCGCCTCTGACGTGGTGCTGTCTCACGCTCTCCTCATCGACCTCTCTGAGCTTTGACGCCAGCTCGTGCATCGAGTGAGCAGAGGTTACGTAGTTACCGTCGAGGTAGAAGTGGAAGGCCAGCTCCGGCTTCACAGTCCTTAACTTCCAAGCTACGTCAGCGTTCTTCATCCTGCGCACGCAGCACTCCTCGTAACTGCTTATGGCCTCCATGTAGCTGCAGAATGCCCTGAAGGGTTCACTCTGACTAAAGTAGCTGTGCACTTCTCCCGAAGAGCCCTGCTTCGTCGCCATATAGTAGAAGTGGTCGCTCGTTTGCAGTAACCTCCACATTCTCTTGTTGGTTCCGTCCTTCCTTGCGTACGGCTCCGCGTGCTCGACAGCTGTGAAGGCGCTCTTCTGCATTTCGTTACCAAGCCAAGCGGAAACATCTTTCTCAACGTCTGCCCAGCTGGTAGTCTCTCTGGCCTCTAGTTCTCCCACTACCTTCATCTCTGCGACTTCCGACGGCAGAGCGAAGTTCAGTCCCCTCCTCTCGCACTCGAGAGGTAACCACCTCAGGAACTCGAATATCCCGCTCTCCTTCCAGTGGTGCTCCCCAAATGTCTCGTAATCAATAAAGATGTTAATACAGTCTCCTGGCGTTCTGGAAAGCCAATCCGCGTACTTTTCGGCTGTCAGAGGCCACTTGTCCCAGTCCCTGCAGGAGAACCTAAATGCTATGTCGTCGGAAAGCTGGAAGTTTCGGATTAGGACTTTTATTCCGTTACAGGAATAAACGTGATTCGGGCTCTTACCCCTGAGGAGTCTATCGCAGCCCTCAGCGTAAATGGCTTTAAATCCCATCCTCTTAACACAAGAGGCGATCGAGCTGTCGAATATCAGCTCGGTGTTTTCGAAAACCTCGGGTTTAACTCGAAACTTTTCCCTAAGCATCGAGGCGTGCATCCTGACCTGCTTCTCGAACTCGGATTTGTCCTTAAACAGACTCGAAAGACTGTGAAAGTACGTTTGAGCGAGGAACTCACAATTTTTGTGTCTCGCACACTCGGCAAACAGTTCATAGGCATCCTTACACCACATCTCAAGCTGCTCAACAACCAAGCCTGAAAGACTGAAAGCGCACTTGAACCCCGAATCGAGGTTTTCGAGGATTGTCTGGGTTGCAGGTACGTAACACTTTTCAGCAACCCTCAGCAATATTTCCCTGTTCGAATGGGAAAACCACCTGCTGAAATCGCAGGTTTCGAAACCATTACCGAGCCTGAACGGCTGGTGAACCTCGAAAGCGAAACAGATTTTAGCACGTTTACCCATGCATCTCCCCCTTATTTTTCAACTTCAGCTTCACTCCTCCTCTTCAAGGGCTCTCGAAACTCTAACGAAGCTAACTCTACCAATCCTCACCTCGGCAATTTTGTTCACAACCGGCTTCAGGTTCGACTTCTTCAAATTACCACCTCCATTACAATTACGACTGCGTAATATTTATTCTTTTTCTGATTCCGACCAGATTTAGAAGAAACGAACAGTTTAAACAAAACCACCTCCTTGACGTTTTCGATGCCCCAGCAGGAATTTTAACAGCTCCACACCTTTGCAGCCATGGTTCGACGGGAAGAGTTCATCGAAACGGTGGTGGAGCTCATAGGGAGAGCGGAGACTGAACTCGGAGAGGATGTTCTCGAACTCCTCAGAGAGGCTGAAAAGAAAGAGGATGGGCACGCAAAGATGATTCTGCAATCTCTGCTGAAAAACGTAGAAATCGCAAGAGAGAAAAGAGTTCCAATGTGCCAAGACACGGGTATTCCAGTCATATTCGTTGACGTTGGGATTGACGCAAAGCTGAAATTCGACGTTTACGATGCATCGAGGGAAGCTGTGAGGATAGCTACCGAAAGAGTTCCTCTAAGGCCGAATTCCGTTCACCCGATCACGAGAGAGAACGTAGGAAACTTACCCATCGTTCACTGCAGGCTCGTTGAGGGGGACAAGGTCAGAATAGCTGTGATGCCTAAGGGGGCTGGGAGCGAGAACGTTTCGAGGCAGATGATGCTTCTGCCAGGAGACGCGAGGAGAATAAAGGATGTCATAGTGAGCGTCGTGAAGGAGGCTGGAGGAAAGCCCTGTCCTCCAATATTCGTGGGAGTCGGAATTGGAGGAACGTTTGACGAGAGTGCAATCCTCGCCAAGAGGGCACTGTTGAGAGACGTCAGGAAAATGAACAACTTCGAACTCGAGATTCTCGAGGAGATAAACTCCCTCGGCATAGGACCGATGGGGCTGGGTGGAAAGACTACAGCTCTTGCCGTTCTCGTGGAAACCGAGTGCTGCCACACCGCTTCTCTACCAGTTGCCGTGAACATACAGTGCTGGGCCAACAGAAAGGCTTTTGCCGTGATTGGATAAACTTGGATTTACGGAAGTGAGAGAAAATGAGAGTTTTTCACCTGAATTGCGAGGAAGTTGCCGAAGTTGTGAGAGAGCTGGAAGCGGGAGATGTTGTTTACCTCACGGGCAAAGTCGTGACCGCAAGGGACAGAGCGCACATGAGAATTGTGGAGCTTCTTGATTCCGGGAGAAAAAGCGACATACCAGAAGAAGTTTTTTCCTGCCCGATTTACCACTGTGGTCCCCTGTTAAGGAGAGGAAAGAAAGGTATTGAAGTCGTATCAGCCGGTCCAACGACTTCCGCGAGGATGAATCCATACGCACCAAAACTGCTCGAACTCACTTCCTGCCCCGTGATAATAGGAAAGGGAGGTATGGGTGAAGAAGTCAGGAGGGCCCTGATGGGGAAAGGGGTATACCTCGCTTTTCCGGGGGGAGCTGGAGCTCTAGCTGCGGACAGGATAGAAAACGTGGAGAAAGTATACTGGGAGGACTTAGGAATGGCAGAGGCCGTTTATGTGTTCAGAGTTAGGAACTTTGGCCCCTGCGTGGTAGGAATAGACTCAAAAGGTAACTCACTTTACAGCTTCAGCTGAGGGGCACAGTAGCTTTCGAGTTTTGAAACATAGTCGACTTCGTCGCTCCTCTCCCAGAAGTGCTCAAAAACACAGTTCGCCCACTTTATGCACTTCCTGTCCCTAGTAACGAAAACGGGGGCTTCAAACGTCTCGTCTGGAAGTATCTGCAGGTAGAGGACCTTGCCGTCGAATATTGCGAGTTGAACGGGGGGCTCCGCAACTCTTACTTCGAGTCTCTTCCTTAGAGCCGAAAGTACCTCTTCTACGTCCTCCCTTCTCTCACACATCCTACACAAGACGCTTGCTCCCACGATCACCTTCCTCTCAAGAACATTTCCGTAAACGAGGGACTTTACTCTGACACCTTCTGCACACTTCAGCCACACGTACTTTATGAGCCCATCAACGACAACTCCATCTATGAAGTTTCCGTAAGACGATAGCTCCCTGAAATCGTCGAAAGTTTTCAAGAGAGCTTCGTAAGGGTTCTCGTACCTCTCTGCGTTTTTCAGCCTCACAATTCCCGGCTTTAGCTCCACCGGAACCTCCTTCGCGAACCTCGAGCTGCTGACAATGTCGAAACTCTCAGCTATTTCCTCAAGGTTGCAGAGATACTCCGTGAGAAAATGTCCCATTCCCGTGAGGGAGTAGTACCTGCCCTCCTTTCTGACGATTCCGCACTTTACGAGGGATTTTAAACTTCTCGAAAGAGTAGATGAAGATATTCCAAGGGCCTTGTGTAGCTCGTTATGCGTCATGTCGCTTTTTACGAGGCACCTGAGTATACTCAGCTTGCCGTCGCTCGCTATAGCCCTTAGAGCCTCCGTAAGGTCTTTCATCGTTGAATTTACATCTAACGGATGTTAAAAGAGTTTTCGAATTTTTTTAACTCTGCGGCTTACAGTTTCAGTGGCCAGCTCATTTATTTAGGTTTAAGTTTAATCGTTTATCTACTAGCTAAAATACTTAGATGCAACATTAACATCATAACACTCATAAGTCAAAGCGAAAGAGCTGAAAACAAGCGGGGTAAAAAAGAGGGACATGGACAGGAAGCTGATCGCGCTCGTGTTGATTTCAGCACTGATGTGTTGCTGTGCGTCTCACACATCTCACACGCTCAAGCTGCCGAACGCAAGCGAGAAGAGTGGACTGAAAATAATTCTGCCTTTCAGCAAGTTTCCGAAAAATTACACGTGCGATGGAGCTGATATCTCTCCTCCAATAATACTCGAAAATGTCAGTAAAAAAGCGAAGAGCATAGCTGTGGTTATGATAGATCTGGATGCTCCAAAGGGAATATTCGTTC
>JAMOMT010000174.1 GCA_027066965.1 Archaeoglobaceae archaeon | reverse complement strand
TTTCTTTCTCTGAATTTACGCCGAATTCAATCTATTGAACAATTTCACTCCATCTCCATTTTTATTCTAACACTATATGTATCTATCAACTTTAATAGAACTTGCACATAAAATCGATCTGCAACCTCAATCTGGGCGACCTCCTCACCTCTTTGCTCTGTTAAAGCTACTACGTCCCTCTTTGCTGCCGTTTACGGCTAATCGACCGTCATAGCAGGCAAAACTGGACATCCAGTTATTTAAGGCTCAATTCCCCTGTCAGTCAGCCTGTAGTAGCACTCTTCCCCTTCAGCCTTCCACCTGTGCTTCACAAGCCTCGCTCTCCTCATCCCGCTCTCAGCCTTCGACAGTTCGAGTATCACCTTCGACAGGTGGTCTATGCTGGGCCCCCCTATAGGCCTGTCAACTCCTGTGTCGACATCGGTGAACATCTGGTTAGTTATGACGACTGCTAAGTCGTGCTTTCTCGCTAGGCCCAGAAGAAAAATCAGCTGTTTTGTCAGTTCCCTCTTCACTCTGACAGCTTTCTCCTCCTCGAGCTCGCACCTGTATAGGCCAGTGAAGGAGTCAACGACGATCAGCTTCACCTCTTCGTCCTTGCACAGCTTGGATAACTTCCTTATTGCAGAACTCTGCTGCTTGAAGTCGAAGACCTCGTGGATGTAAACGTTCCTCAATAACTCTTTGTCTCTAAACACCTGCAGAACTCTCTCGCCTGAAAGCCCCTCTGTATCAATATACGCTGCCTTATTGTTTTCAGCTACGCTCCTGCAGAACATGAGGCACAGCGTAGTTTTGCCACTCCCGCCCTCCCCGTAGATCTGCGTGACCGTCCCAGTCTCAACCCCTCCTCCGAGCAGTGAGTCGATGCACTTGCTGTTCGATGGTATCAGCATGTTTTCGAGTTGATGAGAACTCTATAAAGTTTCATCGGCTTTCGAACTTTCTCCTTCTGGCAGCAATTTCTCTCAAATGTAAGTAGACTATTCTGTAAGCTTCCAGGAGGGAGATTCCTTCTTTTTCCGCCAGCTTTTTGACATCCTCGAACTCTGGCTTGACGTTCACACCCGAGACCTTCACTCTGACGTCGTGTTCTCTCTTGTCATTCCCCTTCACCTTCACTTTTACTCTTACGACCTCTCTCGGAGACTTCAGCCTTAAAACGCTGTAAACTCTCACTCCCGTGCTCCCCGTCTCTCTCATAACGCTGCTGGCGACCTCTTCGACCTTTTCGGGCTTCGACAGGGCCCTCAGTAGCAAGGAAGGTCTACCCTTTTTCCCGAGAACAGAAACAACCTCCACGTCTATTGCCCTTTCCATTATCCTGTCCACGGCGTTCGCGATGACTTCTCCACTGACGTCATCTATTTTAGTTTCTACGACGAAAACAGTGTCGAGTTCGAAGCCCGCAACTCTCCTACCGACGAAAATTCTCGCTCCCTCAAGCACGAACTCTCTCTCGAGAACCATGCAGCCGAACTCTCCTCTGACGAGTCCCCCTGCAACCTCCACGGGCTTTGACGTAAACGCAACTTCGGCCCTACTCTTCAGGAGGTCAAGCGCATCGCTATCCTCTTCAACGCTTAAGCCCAGGAATCTCGCCACTTCTTTGAAAAGGGGCTTCAGCTTATCCGGCTCCGTGGCCTGGACTATTACGAGTAAATCTGCGAGCACACCTGGCATGCAGACACCTAGGGGGAGAGGTGAATAGAGCTTGCGGACTGTTACGGTTTACTTGTTTATTACGAGTTTATTGTCCTCTCGGCGAAATCTCCGATTACGGGGAGCTTGAACCACTCGCCCATAAGCGCCTTGATCATGCATGCCATCCACGCTATTACGAAGATTACGAGAACGACTTCGTTGATCGCAACGGCCAGCCCTATGCCGGCTCCTCCTGGGATCAGGAGGAAAGGCATAACTAGGATCGCTACGAGCACCCTGGCTATGATAAACACTAGAGACAGCAGTATCGATTGGGTAGCGTGAAATCTGGCGAAACGACTCTCCTTTTCAAAGATCAGAATTGCGACTCCGGATATTATTCCCAGAAGGTAGGCGAGAGCAGCCTCTACGTTTTCGTCGATTCCAAGAGATGTCATAGATAGATGGTGAAATCGAAAAAGATAAACTTTTCTGTTTTAGCTCAGTTTTGTTTGTTGGCTCTTTGCTGGGTTCGAACTTTGGACGCTCTGGTATCTGGTACTTGACTACTGCAAGTTCAGGCCAAGTTTGTGCAGTCTATATATTATCTCACAGGAGTGCTCGAGGTAACTTGCAATTCTGTACGCTTCTTCCAGACTATCCCCTCCGCAGTACATGCCGTGCCCCCTCACAATCACAGCTTTTCTCTCTGCAACCTCTTTCGCAACTTTTTCGGCCATCTCCTCGCTCCCGAACTTTGCTGTTATAACCTTAATCTCTCTAAGGAAGTATCTCCCCTCGAGATCTACTGGTAATATGCTGCTCCTCACGAAAGACAGGACGACGTTAAATACCCCATGACAGTGCAGAACTGCCTTTAGATCACTTCTCCTGTATATTTGCCTGTGGACGAGCTGGTCACTTGAAGCTTTTTCGTCTCTCTCGTCACCCTCAATGTTCATCTTAATGAAGGAGGATTCGTTGAGATCGTCAAGCAGAACTCCCGTTTTGGTTATGTAGAAGTAATCTCCATTCCTGAAGCTCATGTTTCCGCTCGCACCGTCTATCAGCCTCTGGACAAGCAGCCTCTTTCCGACTTTCCTCGCCTCTTCGAATGCGGCGTCGAGTTGCATGATACCTTTCGAGTACGCTGTGGTTTGTTACTTTCGGTTGTTGAACAATTTCTAAATTCTGAAACTTTAAAAGCAGCTCCAGTTGTTTTAGGATATGAAGCACATCGGAATAGTTGCGTGCAGTGCTGAGGGGGCAGCTCTGTGCTACACGACCATTTGCATTGAGGGTGAGAACTACACGGGAGTTAAATATAGACATCCTGAGGTGAGCATGCACTCTCTACCCTTCAACGAGTACGTCGAGGCACTTGAGAAGGACGACTGGGGAAGAATAGCTGAGTTAATGCTCATTTCTGCAGAAAAACTTGCGAGAGTAGGAGCGAACTTCCTTATATGCCCTGACAATACGATTCACCGAGTGTTCGACGAAGTAGCAGAGAAATCACCCGTTCCGTGGCTGCACATAGCTGAGGAAGTTGCCAAGATAGCGAAGGAGAGGGGATACAGGAAAGTCTTGATCACGGGGACGAAGTACCTCGTGGAGTCAGAAGTCTACCCGGAAAAGCTTGAGAAATACGGAGTAGAGTGGCTCGTGCCGGAAAAGGGAGATAGAGAGCAGATAAACAGAGTAATATTCGACGAGCTCCTATACGGGAAAGTTCTGGAGGAGTCAAGACGCTATTTCTATTCAGTTCTCAAGTGGGCGAAAGAAAAGGGATGTGACGCAGCAATCCTTGGCTGCACAGAACTGCCTATGCTCGCTGACGAGAACTCTCCTCTTCCCACCCTCGATTCCACGAGAATACTCGCGAGAGCTGCTCTGAAAAAAGCTCTAGAGTAGTTCTTGTGCAGTCTGGGGGAAGTTCGAGTAGCAACGATCATCGAATTGGCTGGCAGTTAAATCGAATTCAACGAGCAACGTAGTAGCAAGAAACTGACTACTGAAGACTAAAAAGGCTTAGATCAGAGCAGCCTTATTAACTCAGAAACGTCTAATCCTATGTTCTCGAGTTTCTTTTTCGCCTTGCTGAAAGAGGCGTAGCTATATTCTCTACCTTTAGCTTTATCCCTTATAGCTTCTAGTTCCGCATCACTGAGGAGTTCCTTGAGGAATTCCGGGATTTTTCCCCTGTTGACGACCTTGACTTCTCTGATCTCTTCGACTTTTCTGTCATCTCCGAACACTATAGCCCTGTTTTTCCAGCACCTCTCACACTCGGAAAGTATCACGCTTCTTCTCTTGCTCTGGAAGATCGCCTTCTGCAGCATCACTCCTCCGCACTCGCAGAAACCGCCGAACAACTCTTCACGTACTTTTTCTCCCTCTAGAGCTTCTCCGTCTATGATCAGCGTGTTCATCGGTTCTATGTACACTGGCATCCCCACCACTCTTTGCCTGCTACATTTTACCTCCCGTGCCCCTCACAGATTTCAGAGAATCTTTCGACTTTTCCGTTTAATAGCGTGGCACGGGGCTCCAGAACTTTCAAACTGGGAGGACTCTCTTCACTCCTGGTACTTTCTGTTTCAACCTTTGCTCGACAAACATGCCGAGTGTGAGTTGGGACATAGGACAGCCCTGACAAGCTCCGAGTAGCTGGACGAGGACAATTCCCTTTTCCTCGTCAACATCTATTACAGCTATGTTTCCTCCGTCCTGGGCGAGAACGGGTCTAATTTCCTCGTCTATAACCTTTTCTACCAACTCTCTGAGGCTTACTTCTTTTTCACTCATGTTCGCAGCTTGGCTTATACTTATTTAACGCTTGCTCTGAATGTTGCACGTGAGCAGACTTGCGATTAGGGTTGAGAGTAAGAAGGCTGGAGAAGTGATAGAGTTCGTTGAAAGACTTGGAGTGAGGGATAAGAGAAGGAGGGTAGTTTCTTCAGGCGCTTACGTTGAAGTGCCAGTCGTCGAATGTGAGAACCTGAAAGAGTTGTTAAGAGAAGCAAACTTCGATTTTGAGCTAGTTAAACAGGAGAAACCTGTTTACGCGAGGCCGAGGACTTTAGAGGATGCTCTAAGAAGCAGAATTCCTGAGAACTTGATGAAAAAGCTTCCGAAAACGTACAAAGTCCTCGGAGACATAATTCTTGTGAAAATTCCCGAAGAACTTGAGGATTATGCTGGAGACATCGGAAAGTCTCTGCTTGAAGTAAACCCGCACTGCAAGTCCGTGTGGTGGGATAGAGGAAAGAGAGGAATGCTCAGGAAGCCTGACATCGTTCTAATAGCTGGAGAGGGCGGAGAAACCACCCACAGAGAGGGTGGTTGCATTTACAAGTTTGACGTGTCAAAGGTCATGTTTAGTCCTGGCAATCAGGCGGAGAGGATTAGGATGGGTAGAATCGTGAAAAAGGGAGAGATCGTAGTCGACATGTTCGCCGGAATCGGCTACTTTACCATTCCAATGGCGAAGAAAGCGAAGGTGTACGCGATAGAGATCAATCCCGACTCTTACCACTATCTGCTCGAGAACATCAGACTAAACGAGGTTGAATCTGTAATTCCCGTTCTGGGAGATTCCATGTACGTGACTCCTGAGAGAATCGCGGACAGAGTTGTCATGGGGCACGTTAGCTGCCACGAGTTTTTACCTGTGGCTATCAGAGCTCTGAGGGAGGGTGGGTGGATACACTATCACGAATCCGTACCGGAGCAGATAATAGAAAGGCCAGTCAGGAGAGTAATTTCAGCTGCCAGAGCTGAAGGGAAGGAGGTCAGGATAGAGAACGTGAGAAAGGTGAAGAACTACTCCCCCGGCGTTGTTCACGTCGTCGTTGACGCTTACGTTTTTTAGAGAATTTTGATTTTAAGTCGCATTTTAATCATTATATTTAATCCCACTTTCAGGAGCTTTTCTCTTCTTCGCCTTGAGGCGGTGAGGTTTGAGGACGATTACATCTGGCGTAGATGCTTGAATCAGTGATTGGCATCCCTATCCTCCCTTATCAACTTCCAAGCAGGAATGTTGCTAACATCCAACTCTTTATTTTATTTTCCATTTCTTCCAGTATTTTTTGCTTCCAACTGTTTGATTTTTCCTCCATTCTATTATAATTTTTTTCAGTCGGCGTTTAGATAATTTCTTATGTTCTATTTTTAGCTTTGTATTCGTATATTCAAAATTTCTATTATAATAAATACTTTATTTATAGATTCATAAAATTTTCTGGTAGGTAGGGTTAGATCAAGTTACGTGCAGGTTATCTGAAAAGATCTGAAAAGAGTTTTTCAGGCATCAGGTTATTAGGTGAGTGGCTCGAAATGGGGCTGGAATAATAAGAACACACTTTGTTAGGTTTTATGCCAACTGGTGTGAGTATTATAGCACTATGCTCGAAGAACTTTCAAAAGATGTAGAAAACATTCAGATTCGTGAAAATTGAACGTTAATGGGGATTTAGCCCACATCTCTGGCATTGAATCAGTTCCAACTTTTGCGGGATTGTAAGGTTTATCCCTATCATTTTCGTGAGGTTAATTACG
>JAMOMT010000173.1 GCA_027066965.1 Archaeoglobaceae archaeon | reverse complement strand
AATCTCGTAGAGTGTCGTCCTCTGAGCTACTGGCCTTCCAACTGCCTTGACTGCTCGAACGATCTCCTCAATCCTCGCAGGCCTGAAATCCTTCCCCGTAGCTCTAACAACGTTCTCCTCGAGCATTATCCCGCCAAAGTCGTTCGCCCCAAAGAACAGGGCAAGAGACGCTATGTCGAAGTCCTGCGTGAGCCAAGAAGCCTGAACATTTCTAAAGTTGTGAAGGACTATTCTCGCAACTGCGAGAACCTGGAGGTATCTGGCAGCTGAAACCGGTTCTCTCACTATCCCTTTTTCGTAAAGCTCTGTTCTCTCAGGTTGGAAAGTCCAACAGATGAATGCTGTAAACCCTCCAGTCTCCGACTGTAAATCTCTGATCCTGAATAGGTGCTCGACTATGTCTTCATTTTTCTCAACGTGTCCGAACATCATCGTCGCGCTGCTCCTTATTCCAAGCCTGTGAGCAGTTCTCATGACCTCTATCCAGCCGTCGCTGTTCACCTTGTTAGGACTAACAATCCTTCTTACCCTGTCACTGAGAACCTCAGCTCCCCCTCCCGGCAGAGAATCCATTCCAGCTTCGATCAGCCTTTCGAGAACTTCCCTTACGCTCATGTCCTCCTTCTTCGCGAGGAAGTGGATTTCAGGAGGGGAAAGGGCGTGAAGCTGAATGTCTGGGAATTTTGACTTTACAAGCCTAAAGAGTTTCTCGAACCATTCTATACCCAAGTTGGGGTTCATGCCCCCCTGTAGGAGGATCTGGGTAACACCGAACTTCTTCGCTTCCTCTATCTTTCTTAGTATCTCGTCGTATGTTAAGACGTACTCGTCCTCCTTTCTTCTCGCGTAGAAAGCGCAGAACTTGCATTTAGAAACGCAAACGTTCGTGTAATTTATGTTCCTGTCAGCGACGAAAGTTACGAGGTCCCCACACTTCTCCTTCCTTATCCTGTCCGCTATTCTGCCAAGAGCCGGTAGGGGGAGTTTGAAAAGTCTCATGGCCTCTTCGAAGCTCAAGTTCTCTCCCTTCAGGTTCTTCTCGACGTAAAAGTCCATATCCTCTTTATAGGGATTGTGAGTCATGAGTACACCTCCATTAGCTAGTTGCGAACCTTCAGCCCATTAAAACCTTCACAATTCTAAGTTTCAGTCTCTCAAACCGCACATCTCCGCAAAAATCTCCATACCCTTCTTTTCCCTGATGCCAAGCCTGTAAACGAGAACTTTAAAGTACTTCTCAAGGAACTCCTCAGGCAGTTTGAACTTTTCTGATGCTCTTCTTACTACCTCTTCAAACCTCTCCGCCCCAAGCTTAACGGCCCCAACCAGATCTTCGTCAACCTTCTCCGCGTCAACTTCGTGGAGAGATGCAGATATCCCGAAAACCATCGGATAGCCAGTTAAGTCCTTCCACTCCTCTCCCAGATCCATGGCAACCCTGTATATCATCCTCGCCTTTATAGCCTCATCTCCTATCACGAGAGCGGAGTCGGCGATGCTCAGCAGCTCTTCAGCCCTCCTGTACTCAGCAGGGATCAACTTCGCTTTCAACCCCTTCTCCTCAAGTAAAATTCTCAGCAGGTTAACGGAAGTCATGGTCTCGGAAGTTACTGCAATCTTGTCTCCAATCCTGCCGTTTTTCGAAACAACTATAACGCTCAGAACTTCTCCATCGGAAGCTATGCAGAACGAGTAATGCCTTAGCTTACCAGAGTTCTTGAGGTAGAAGTAAGCCGGAACGGGAGCGTAGTCTATCTTCCTTTCAAGTAGCATCGAGGCCATCTCTTTCGGAGAAGCGGAGACAACCTTGTAACCTTTTAGAAAGTAGTACGGCAGGAAGTTGTTGACAAGACCGAACTTTCCAACTCTCAGCATTTCACCACCTTACAGGAAAACTATCTGGCGAGACTAAAAGCTTCCCTGACAGTCGTGAACAAGGTTTGAGTTCACTTAGTCAACTACCTCCATCAATCGTCTACCTCTATCACAAACAGAAGTTCGGCTCTATCTTTCAGTAGTTCAACGAACTCCCTGTTGAGGTCTATCGCAGCCTTGTCGGCCTTAACTGCAAGAGTTCTACTACATACGTAGCTGCTCTTTCTAACGACTATGTCCGTCGGGTGATCGAATGAGCTTTTAGCTCCCACTGCTCTGACGGATTCCTTCATCCCGTACTCCGGCAATTCGAGCAAAAGCGTTACAGGTTTCTGTAACGAGAGGTACCCCTTTATTTCCTGTGGAATTTCCGAAATTCCAATTTCAGCGTTTACACCAACTATGCAATCGCCTCTCGGCGTTAAATGGGGTTCTTTAGTTATTTCAAATGTGGTCCTGTGCGTTGCCCTTACATTTGGGTGGCCGTAAGCCCTTATTTTGAACCTCATACGTCGTCAACGTGGCACACATTTCTCCACTCACAGTCCTTGCACGCTTTTTCCTTCCACTCCTCCAGTACATCCATTACCTTTCCGGATATCTCCTCCCAACTCACCACTCTCTCCGCACTCAGCTCGAGGAGAGTTAAAGCAAGGCAGTCGAGATACCTAATCTCCTCCTCCGCTCCCTCCTTGTACTCGCACCTCCCATCAACGAGGTAAGGGCAAGCCTTACAAACATCGTCAGCTCCCTCAACCACGAGCACTCCATGCTTCTTAGCTTTCTCGAGTACCCTTTCGAGATTTTCTACGAACTCTTCGCTGTAACCTTCTCCCCTGTAGAACTGAAGGCATATGAGGTGGTGTCCTCTAAGCCTCGGATACATACCCAAACCCCGCCTCTACCGCTTTATATGGTTTAACTACAGCCTTAACTGACCAGACAGGAAAACGTAAAATAATGGTGTATCAAGCTCCGTGCGTGAGGTACGTTCTCGAAGCCGATTACAGGAAAGTAGCTAAGGAGGTGGAAAGGTACCTTAGGTGGAAGAAGATACCGTACGAGGTAAAGGAGTACTCAAAACCGAGAATGATAAAGTTTAAACTTGGCTTCATGAAGAGCGTTGTAGTAGCTCAGGTGAGAAATAGCACATTCGTCAAAATCCCCTCAGCCGAGTTTTACGATGTCATAGCCCAGTTCAAAGCTAAAGCCATCGTTGGAAAGATTCTGGACAGAGAAGGCGTGGAACTCGAGCTCGCAATCCTAGAGGCTCAGGAGGACGCTGCAAAGAAGACTCTCATTCTAATAGTGGCCCTCACAGCTTTCGCAACTCCGGCGATGATAGTAAAGAAGTTGCCTCCTTACTCTCTCATACTTCTGCTGTTCTCTCTCATACCCGTAAAGGTCGAGGAGAGTAACTACGGACTCGAGCTGAAGGCGTACCCAGTTCTCTACCCCTACTACGCGTTCAGACGAAGGAAGATGGAGAAGATGAGAGAACCCTCTTCACGCAACTCGCAAACTCGAGAGCCACGCTCTCTGTGACATGGGGCATGATTACACACCTTATGGCTTCGGGTCTCCTTATCGTCGAAACGTACCAGCCCTCCTTAAGCAGTTCGGCTTTGAGTTTCTCGGCCCTGCACCTGAAGCAGACGACATTCGTAACCGGCTCTATAACCGGTGTTAAGTAACTTTCAAGCTCCTCCTTAAGCAACCTCGTCACTCTCATGCACTCCCTGACTATCCTGCCGAGACCTTCAAAACCGAGATGCCTTATAACGGCGTAAGCGGAAACTGCCCCACTCCCTGGCCTTGTGCCTGTGAGTGTGCACTGCTTCGCAGAGGTCAGATATGGTGTTTCGATGTCCAGGCTTCTCAAGTACTCCTCTCTGCGGAACAGCAGGACGCCAGAGGGTATCGTTGCCATACACATCTTGTGCGGATCTGCTGTGAGAGAGCAAACACCCTTAACCCTGAAGTCGAAGTCCTTAATTCCCAGAAACGGCAGGACGAAACCACCAAACGCAGCGTCTACGTGAAGAAAAATTCCTCTCTCCTCCGCTATTTTGCTGAGGCTTCTAATGTCATCAACCTGCCCGAGTTCGGTGGTTCCAGCGATTCCAACAAGTGCGATCGTTCTGTCGTCTATCAGTCTTTCCACCTCCCCTAGATCCACTCTATAGTCTTCATCCAGCTTGGCTTTCCTTATTTCGAGTCCAAGCAGATCTCCAACTTTAAGAAACGAGAAGTGGGCCGATTCAGGAACAACCACATTTCCGTTCCTGATTCCAGAGACATTTCTTGCCGCCCTCATAGCCTGAATGTTTCCCTCAGTTCCTCCAGAAGTCACGTAACCCCTCGCATTCTCGTCTCCAAAGAATCCCGCGAGGATCGAGATGAGCTTCCTTTCAACTTCAGCCGTACCCGGAAACAGGCCGGGATCGCCGAGGTTGGAGCGTACAAACATGCAGTGAGCCTTCACAGCTATCGGGTGAGGGTTTGTGCACATGGAGCTGAGAACTCTTGAGTAAGGCACATCCATTGATAGAAATTTGGAGAGTTCGGACAGAACTTCTTCCTCGCTCCTACCCTCAAGGGTATCGCGCATGTCACGAGAGTAGGAAGGACGTGTTATTTACTTTCCTATGCCCTCACTGAGTGCCACTCATTGAGTCAAGATATATAACCAGTAGCAACGAGCGCCTGATGTGAAATTCGTTGCCGTGCTCGTAGGAGGTTCGGGCAGCAGAATGGGCTTTACCGAAAAACCACTCATAAAGGTTTGCGGTAGGAGAATAATAGATAGGATCGCAGATCTTCACTTTCCTCTGTTGATCGTGTGTGGAGAAAGTAATTTCGACATTTACAGAGAAGTCGCTGACGAGCTGAGTGAGCTGACTGATGTCAGGGTAGTTAAAGATGCCATTCCGCAACTCGGACCTCTAGGAGGAATATACACGGCACTCCTCGAGTGTGATTCGGTCGTTGCGGTAGGGGGCGACATGCCCTTCGTTAAAAGAGAGGTCGTATCCTTCCTCTTCAAAAAAGGGGAGGAATTAGGGTGCGACGCCTTAATACCCGAGTGGAGTGATGGAAAGAAGGAGCCGCTGCTCGCCTACTACTCGAGTTCGGCACTTCCAGCCTTCAGAGAAACAATAGAGAGAGGAGAGAGGAGGATAATGCAGGCAGTAAGTAGGATGAAGAGAGTATTTTTTATTAGCGTTCATGAAATTAAAAATATTGATAAAAATTTAATTTCTTTTTTCAACGTAAACACCCCAGAGGACCTGAAGAGAGCTGAGGAGTTATGCTCGTCGATAGATTTGGAAGGAGAATAACCAATCTGAGAATAGCTGTCACGATGAAGTGCAACCTCAACTGCATATACTGTCACAGGGAAGGACAGAGCTGCGAAGGAGAGGAGCTGAGCGTCGAGGAAATAGCAGAGATAGCAAGAGCTTTCCACGAGCTAGGAATAAGGAAGGTCAAAATTACGGGTGGGGAGCCTCTGCTCAGAAAGGACATATGCGATATAGTGGCTGAGATGCCCTCCTTCCAAGAAGTGTCAATAACAACTAACGGCACTTTGCTCTCTAGACTGGCAGAAGAGCTGAAAGAGGTTGGGCTGAACAGAGTGAACGTTAGCCTCGATTCCCTCAGAGATGACATTTATAGCTTCGTGACAGGAGGGGGTAAGGTCGAAAGAGTGATTGAGGGAATAGAGGCAGCCTGTAACGCGGAATTAACTCCAGTAAAGATTAACATGGTCGTGATGAAAGGCATAAACGATGATCAGATAAAAGAGATGATGGGGTTCGTTAGCTCGCTGAACAGGGATGGGTTGAAAGCAATACTTCAACTGATAGAGATTCTGAAGCTCCCAGGACTTGAGAAATACTATCTTGACATCTCGGAGATTGAGAAAGAGATTGCTTCAAAAGCTGAGGCAGTTCTACTCAGGGAGATGCACTTCCGCAGGCAGTATCTCGTAGGAAACGCAGCTGTGGAGTTCGTTAAGCCAGTAGATAACTCGGAGTTCTGCATGCACTGCAACAGGATAAGGGTCACTTCAGACGGCAGGATAAAGCCTTGCTTGCTGAGAGAGGACAATACTGTAAACGCGAGAGGTTTAAAGGGTGAAAAGCTCGTGGAGGCAATAAAAAAGGCTGTTGAGCTAAGAGAACCTTACTACAAGCCAGAATAAGTTAAAAATAAAGCAGTACTTTTTTCAGCTCCCCCCAGTACGAGTCGACCTTTGCCTTGATGTCCTCGCTCATCTCAACGACTTCTGGCCACTCCCTCTCAAACCCCTCTTCCTTCCACTTCTTTGTCGCGTCTATGC
>JAMOMT010000172.1 GCA_027066965.1 Archaeoglobaceae archaeon | reverse complement strand
CCAGATAGTTGCGGATCTGCTGACGATAAAGGAGTACAAGGGTTGCCTAAAGGGAGTAAAGATCGTGTGGGTTGGAGACGGGAACAACGTCTGCAACTCGCTAATTCTCGCCGCCGCCCTTGCTGGAATGGAGCTTGTGGTTTCGACCCCCAAGAAGTACGAGCCGAACGGGGAAATAGTAAAGAAGGCCAAGGAGATAGCCAGAGAGACCGGAGCTAGGATAGTTTTCGAGGCAAACCCGAAGTCCGCCGTGAAGGAGGCGGACGTCATTTACACTGACGTCTGGACGTCGATGGGACAGGAGAAGGAGAAGGAGGAGAGGCTGAAAGCTTTTGTGCCCTACCAAGTTAACGAGGAGCTCGTAAATAGGGCGAAAGACGACGTCATAGTCATGCACTGCCTTCCAGCTCACAGGGGAGAGGAGATAACGGATGCCGTGATTGAAGGCACAAATTCTGTTATATTTGACCAGGCAGAAAACAGGCTTCACGCTCAGAAGGCGATACTGTTAAAGCTCATAGGGGATGAATACGATTGATGCCGGCGTGGGATCGAGTGGTTGGGAAAATATCGGATTTTATAAGAGATTTTGTGAACGAGGCTGGAGCTGAGGGAGTTGTAGTGGGTGTTAGTGGTGGAGTTGACAGCGCGTGCGTGGCAAAGCTGTGTACTATTGCACTCGGCAGCGAGAGAGTTTTCGCTCTGATAATGCCTGAGAATGGGGTTACGCCAGAGGAGGACGTGGAAGACGCGTTAAATCTCTGCGACGAGCTCGGCGTGGAGAGGAAGATAATAGAGATATCTCCTGCTATTTCGTCGATATGTGAGCTCCTCGATTGCAGAAGAGAAGGAATACCCTTCGCCAACCTGAAGCCGAGAGTAAGGATGATCCTGCTCTACTACCATGCAAACAGCATGAACAGACTCGTGGCTGGAACTGGAAACAGAAGTGAGCTGCTGGCAGGTTACTTCACGAAGTACGGAGATGGTGGGGTCGACTTTTTGCCAATAGGCGACCTCTACAAGACGGAGGTTTTTCAGCTCGCGGAGTACCTTGGAATCCCCGAGAGAATAAGGAAGAAGAAGCCAAGTGCGAGGCTGTGGAGCGGCCAGACTGATGAAGAGGAGATGGGTATCAGCTACTCCGAACTCGACTCGATACTAATGGCTATGGAGGAGCTTGGACTGCTGGAAAAGGTGGAAAAGGGGGAGGTCGGAAAGGAGGATCTGATTCCGGTTGCTGATAAGAGTGGGGCTGAGCTGAGAAAGGTTGAGCTCGTCGCGGAGATGGTGAAGAACAGCGCTCACAAGAGGTGCATGCCTCCGTTGGTGAGCGTGAGGGGGCTTTTAAGGTAGGTATTCTTTGCCGGAATGAGTTCGGGAAGGAGGTCAGGGCCGTCATGGCCGTCACAGCTGAGAAAGACGAAAAGAGGTTTCCCACGGGCATAGAATTCTTCGACAAACAGACCGGGGGTTTTTACCCCGGTTTCGTGATGCTGCTCGAAGAGGTGGGAGCGGGGGGAAAGGAGTTTGCCCTGTCCATGATCTTCAGGGGGGCCGAAAGACACTTTAAGGCTACGTACATAGCCATGTCCTCGAGTGTTAGCGAGGTGATAAGAGACTCCAGACTTTCCTTCCCAGAAGCTCCGGGAGAGAGACTCAGGGAGTTGGAGGAAAACGTCAGAATAGTCAGCTTGGAAGAGCTCTACTTCGAGAGTTCGATAATACCCATGTCGTGGTTCAGTTCAGAAAAGCCTAGCCTCAAAGCGTTCAGAAAGAAGGAGAGTGACATTCTCACTGAACTCGTAAAACTGTGCGACGAAATAGAAGACGGAAGCCTCGTCTTTCTCGACAGCATGAGCGACCTCGTGAGGCTTACGAGGGAGAGGATAAGCTGGAACGATCTGATAGATCTTATAAAGGGAATAAGGAAGCTGTGCGTCAAGAGAAACGTGCTCATGCTTAGCACACTCACGAGAGGAATGCTCGACAAGGGCAGGGAGGAGGAACTCATGGATCAGGCGGACGGAGCGATAGTATTCGAGTGGGAAGTGCACAAGGAAGGCGTGACGAGGTGGATGTACATTAGAAAGTTGCTCGGAGTTCTGCCGGTTCTCGAGAAGAAGAGGATATCAAAGTACAGCATAAAAATAGACCCGCATGAAGGCTTTGTAATTTCACAGCTCGTTAGGATAGTTTGAATTTGCAGTTTAAATTTTGTTATTAAATTTAATACTAACTAATGCAGTTTTAGTAGTTTAAAAACGCAAACTATTTTCGGGATGATGATGTTAGTAAGACATGGAACTTCTATCTACGGGCGTTGAAGGGCTCGATGCTATGCTTGGTGGTGGAATACCCAAGGGACACATCGTAGCTGTTGTTGGGCAGTACGGTACTGGAAAGACAACTCTCGGTTTGCACTTCATATATGCTGGGTTGCGGAATGGAGAAAGGTGCATAATCCTGAGCTTCGACGAGGACGAGGAGAGTTTAATAGATGACGCGAGGAGCTTTGGAATGGACTTCGACAGCTACTCTGATAGCTTAGAGGTAACAAGACTCGAGGCAGCTGAGGTCAAGGAATCCCTTAGAAAAATAAAGAGCGATTTGCCGGAGGCGATAAAGGGGATGGGTGCGAGCAGAGTTCTTGTTGACACGATAAGCGTTTTTGAAGCTCTTTTCGAGGAAGGCGAGAGATACAAAGCTCTCGCATCCATAAGGAACGTTTTGAAGGATGCTGGAGTTACAGCGATAATAACGAGTGAGGCTGACAAGAATAACCCAACATTCTCGAAATACGGGCTACTTGAGTACATATGCGACGGTGCGATAAGCATGAGGTACGTGAGGAGTAGTGTGAACGGGGGGATGGGTGAGGTTAAGCTTGGGATAGAAGTCGTGAAGATGAGGAGGGTCAAGCACTCCCGAAATCCCAAGCCCTACGAAATCACAGAGTCGGGCATAGTAGTCTTCGAGAGGGAGGTGATATTCTGACATCAGCTATTCTAACGAGTTACAAGCGTTAGACAACGTAGCGATCGAGCTCGCAAATTCTCCTGCCGCAGTAGTGACACACAGCTCTGACTTCCTCACCCTTCTTTACTATGTGAAACCTGCTCTTTATCGGCTCCCTGCTATTCGTTATGCAGTTCCTGTTCGGACACGTGAGTATTCCCTCGACCACCGAAGGTAGCTCGACTCTTCTCTTCTCGCTCACCCTGTAGTCTTCTATCAGGTTTATCGTTGCGTTTGGGGAAATGAGAGCTATCCTGTTGAGTTCCTCTTCTCCAATGTACTTACCCTCAACCTTCACTATGTCTTTCTTTCCCATCTTCTTGCTCGGAACGTTCATAGCTATCAGAACCCTCTCGCTGCTTCCCGGTTTTATTCCGAGTATCCTCAGCACTAGGAGAGCTTTACCCGCATTTATGTGGTCTATGACGGTGCCACACCTTATCTTGCTTACAGCCAGCCTTTCCGCTGATTTCTCTTTATTCTTACTCTCCAACGCCTTCACCTCCACTTTATCTCGGCCCACCTCAACTCCCGTTCTCAGCAAGAACCTCGTACAGAATTGCCATCCTTACAGGCACTCCGTAAAACGTCTGCTGGAAGTACTTCGCGTGCTTTGTCCTGTCAACGGACACATCTATCTCGTCAACCCTCGGAAGGGGGTGCATCACTATTAGATTGTCCTTCGCCCTCTCGAGCGTTTTGGCATCGACCTTGTAACTCCCCGCGACCTTAAGGTACTCTTCCTCGTCCGGAAAACGTTCCTTCTGAATTCTCGTCACGTAGAGAACATCTATTTCCTCTATCACCTCCTCGAGTTCCGCAACCTCCACCCTAACCTTTTCTCTTATCTCTTCGAACAGCTCTTCCGGAAGTGCGAGCGAGGGAGGGCTTATCAGGTATATCTCAGCTCCAAAGAGCGTCAGTGCCTTTATTAGGGAATGAACAGTTCTGGAATACTTGAGATCTCCCATGAGGGCTATCTTCAAATTTTTTAGGCTTGACTCCTTCTTTATAGTGTAGAGGTCGAGAAGAGTTTGGGTGGGATGCTGTCCGGCTCCATCTCCCGCATTTATTATTGGAACATCTGAATGCTCGGCTGCAAACCTCGCCGCACCTTCGAGAGGATGCCTCAGAACTATGGCGTCTGCGTACTTTGAGACAACTTCTATGGTATCGGCGAGAGTTTCACCTTTGGCAACGCTACTCGCCTCCTGAGCTGTCATATTAATTACCTCTCCTCCAAGTCTTTTCATGGCGACCTCGAAGCTCATCCTCGTCCTTGTAGAAGGTTCAAAAAACAGGTTTGCCAGAAGTTTTCCCTCAAGCGGTTTCTCCTTCTTTTTTCCCTCTGCAACCGGAAGGAATTTTTCTGCAAGTTCGAGTATATACTCTATGTCATCCCTACTGAGGTCGTCTATAGAGATGAGATGCCTGAATCTCATTGGCTCTGAAGTGGATGTTCATGGCGTATAAAGGTGTTGAATTCGCTCAAATCCTCTTTGCGACGAAACTCGTACTGTTCAATTTTCATCAAACAAATTAAAACGATACAAAGTATTCACCATCCTGTCGAAATCTTCAAAAAATTTTTAAATCCTTTACTGAGGTGCTGCAGCATGAAGAATCCCATAAGGGTTACGATAGCTCTCGACGAGGAGAGCAACGAAATATTTAACAGGCTGAGAGAGAGCTGCAGGCTCTCTCAGAGCGAGATAATAAGGAGAGCCCTCAAGTTTTACTATGCTCATAGAGATTTTGAAAACTACGACTTCGAGAAGATAAGGATATACGTGGAGATGCTGGGGGAAGGGGAGCACGTAATTCTCGACATAGATCATCTTGTCGCGTTTCTGCACATGGTCGAAACGCATCCAGAAAAGGAGAAGTTTATGGAGGTACACAGGGAGATTGCGAGGAGTCATGCTGACCAATTTGCAGGGAAGAGCGTCGATTACATACTCAGGAGGCTCGAGGCTTGCAACTTCTTTAGGATAAACAAGACCGGAGAGAAGGAGTACACGCTCATACTCGTGAGCAAGGACACGAAGGAGTTCGTAAGAGTTTTTCTGGAGGAGGTTCTAGATGGGGTCGGGATAAAGTACGAGATAAAGGAGGACCTTACCAAGCTAAGGCTGAGGTTGCTTTAGGTTGGCAGGACAACTTTTAAATAGCGTAAGCTGAACCTATTCCTGCGAGGGCCGGTAGCTCAGCCAGGAAGAGCAGCGGACTCTTAATCCGCCGGTCGGGGGTTCAAATCCCTCCCGGCCCGCTTTTCTATTCTGCGTTTACGTAAGTTTGAAGTAAAAGCAAAACCCGGCAAAATTGGGGTTAAGAAGGAGAGGAGTAAGCGTGATCAGGTGTGCACACTGTGGGAGAAGGGCGATATACTATCAGAGACACTCCGGCAGACACCTCTGCAAGAAACACTTTCTCTACGACTTCGAAAAGAGGGTGAGGTACGCCGTAAAGAAATACAAGATGATCGAGAGCGGTGACAGGATAGCCATAGCTCTGAGCGGCGGCAAGGACAGCGTCGCTCTAACTCATCTGCTAATGGAGCTGTACGGAGAGAGGAAGGACTTGGAATTCTTTGCCATAACGATCGACGAGGGGATAGAGGGTTACAGACCTCCTACCGTTAAGATAGCAAAGAAGGTTACGAAGGATCTCGGGATAGAGCATGTTGTTGTATCTTTTAAGGAGAACTTCGGAATGACGCTTGACGAGATGGTGAAGCTGGGTGACAAGAAACCCTGCACTTATTGCGGCGTCTTCAGGAAATATCTGTTAAATAGGACTGCGAGGGAGATGGGGGCTAACAAGCTCGCAACAGCTCACAACCTCGACGACGAAACTCAAACGATTTTGCTGAATTTTCTCCAGTCCGACATAGAGAGACTCGCAAGGTTGATTCCTCAGAGGGTTCAGAAAGGGCTGGTAATGAGGATAAAGCCCTTCAGAGAAGTTTACGAGAAGGAAGTTTTGATTTACTGTCTCGTCAACTCTCTACCGATCGACATGAACGAGTGTCCCTATAGCCACTTCCCGGTCAGAGCTATGGTCAGGGACTTTCTATACGAGTTCGAGAACGCCTACCCGGGGAGGAAGTATTCTGTTATGAGAAGTTTTGAAACTCTTATACCATGTCTAAAAGAAATGTTCCCTCAGATAGATCTGAACGAGTGCGAGAGATGTGGAGAGCCGAC
>JAMOMT010000171.1 GCA_027066965.1 Archaeoglobaceae archaeon | reverse complement strand
GCTCAGAAACGCCTTTACAAGCCTCTCCTCCTCTTCCTTGTTCTGCGGCTTCCAGGGCAGATCTATGGCTATGTATCCATCGAGGTCTGTGGCGTACTTCTCCCTCCATTCCGGCTTGGGATCCGTAAGCTCGGGCTCCATTCCCGGCTTGTCGTATGGTGGCGGGAGTTTCTCGAGGTCGTTAACAGTCAGTTTGATGAGCTGATCCACCGGAGAAGCGGCATCCTCAACCCTAATCTCCTTCTTCAATATCTCCACCTCCCCCACTCATCCTTGGGGCTTTCAAGAGCGTTCTCGTCCCAGCTCTTACCGGTATCAACGTGAGGAGCACTCCAGGGCATGGGGAGCTTCGTGAGCTCTCTAACCTTGGCCTCAATCTCGCTGCCCTTCAGGTTGGGCTCGTCCTCCCAGAGGACCTTGTGGAACGTGAAGTACTTGCCGACGAAGTGAGACATCTTCGTGAACGGTATGTAGATCCAGAGCAGGCAGAGCAGAACGACGTGAACCTTTGCAATCGTCGTGAGCTTGGGCATGTATGCTGCGTTGAAGGCCACGAGAGCCTTCATGAACTCCATGGCGTGCTGGAAGTGCGGATCGTAGGTGATCCAGGTCGCAATTCCGGTCAGAAGGACGATCAGTATGAAGAACAGGTTGAACATCTCAACTCCAACCGTGTACTTGCCCATGTCCTTGTCGCTGAACCTCCTGATTATCAGGCCGATGCAGCCAATCGTCGCGGCAATTATGCCGATCGTTCCACAAATCTGTATCAGGTAGTAAACTATCGTTGCAAGGGCTGGAATGCTGATGTAAACGGACAGAATGCCGTGCACGAACAGCAGGAAGAACCAGGCGAGAATCAGGTATATACCGGCGTGGAACGGGTATGTGAGCCACCAGAGGGGTCTCTTGTGCTGATAGACCCTCTTTATGAAGAGCATCTCTGCGAACATGTCCTTGAGCTCTCCCGCAAGGGTCGTTTCTCTGGGCTTCTTCCAGTAGTCGATTTCCTCAATGTAGCTTCCTCCGTAGTGGTGCCTTCCAGCCTCGTGGGGGACTGGGTAGAGCTCCCACCTCAGGTGCATCG
Organism: Archaeoglobaceae archaeon; assembly: GCA_027066965.1. Lineage (GTDB taxonomy): Archaea > Halobacteriota > Archaeoglobi > Archaeoglobales > Archaeoglobaceae > WAPX01. The sequence goes on along the minus strand of JAMOMT010000171.1, from coordinate 5,146 downwards.
GCATCGTTGACCACTTGATCCACTTGGAGGCCACTACAATTACGAAAATAGCAAACGCAGCGTATGATAAGGCCATCAACGCTGAAATCGGCATGCTTTACCAGCACCTCCCGGTTTTTGCCGAGATGCCGTTTAATAAAGTATATAAGTTTTTTGTTTTATAACGTTCAGGCCGTGCTTTACAGTTCTTTAGTTATAGTCAATAGTCAGTTTTCCTATAGTCAATTCGAGTGGAAAGTTTTCTGGCCCTTCTCAGTTAGAAAGCACATCCCTATCAATCATTATTGATAGGTATGGTATCAATCAGAAACAACCCTCTTTCGAAAACGTGAAAAGCTGAAATCGTTTAAAACCTTCATGGGTTTACCCGAGGAGGCGTTGAAGAAGACAACGCACGAGATGATCAGGAACGGGACGTGGGTTTACAGGGACGGCATTTTCTGGATGTGTCTGGGAGAAGGAGTGGCCGGATTTGACGGAGATAACTACTATCTCGACGATTTTGAAGGAAAGGAGAGGAGAGAGGCGAGAAAAGTTATCGACTTCGTTCTCGGAGTTGAAATAGACCTCGACAGCTTTTACTCCGAGATTTCAGATTCAAAGTTCTCGTTTTTAATTGAAGAGTTCCGGGGGCTGAGACCTCCCGCCTCCCCAACCCCATATCAGGCTCTCGTGGAAACGGTAGCTCAGCAGCAGGTGAGCTTCGAGTTCGCGATGAAGACGATAGAGAACCTCGTGAAAATAGCGGGTAAAGAGAGGAGGATGGGGCTTTACAGCTTTCCTTGCGTTGAGGGCGTTTTGAAGGCTGGGGAGAGGATCAGGGACGCTAAGCTCGGTTACAGAGCCGGCTACATCCTGGGGCTGAGTGAGGAAGTGAGGGCTGGAAAGCTCGACTTCGAGAGGCTGAGGGAGATGGACGAGGAGGAGGGAATAAGGTACCTGACGAAGTTCAGGGGGATAGGCAGGTGGAGTGCAGAACTGTTTCTAACGTACGCTTTCAGGAAGAACACGTATCCGGCTGGAGACCTCGGGATAAGGAGGGGAATCGCCACCATTTTTGGGAAAAGGACAAAGGAGGTTAAGGAGAAGGACGTCAGAGAGCTGATAGACCCGTTCGGAAAGTGGAGGAGCTTGCTCGCCTTCTACGTCATATGCTACGACAGAAAAGTTCAGAAACAGAAATCTAAAATAAAAAATTAAATCATCTCTTAGTCTTATATTTCTTAATCTTAAAAGCAACAGGAAAGGCAATAAAGATGGCTACTGCAACTATTGCTTCATCTGAGATCTGCAAGGTTCCCTTTTCCACTTTAAGCTCCCTGGTAATATAGAATTTTTCACCCAGAGTGTTTGTCCATTTCACCGTCACATTAACGTCCCTGCTAAACGGTAGTTTAATCTCAAACTCCTGCAGGTCCTGTGGCTTTATTTCTCCAATGAAGTAGCTCTTTTTAATTCCATCACTGCTCGCGCTAACAACAACTCCAAAAACACTGCTAACCCCGCAGTTACCAACGTCTCCCTTTAACTTGCCATCCTTCAGCTCGACGTTGGATAAACTCAGAACAGGATTTAAACTTACATTTAAAGTTAAATTACCAGTAACTGTGTATCTGTTGCCCAGACTGTCTGAATACTCAACTGTCGTCATTATCCTATCACGTGGTGAGGGGGGAGGTGAGTAGTTGAAAACGAGTGTGGCTGTCCTGTTTAAATACGGGAGATAAGCACTTTTTTCGAGAAACGTACCGTTAGCTTTCATATTGACCATAACTCTCTTCACAGTACAACCTGTGTTGAACAGTTTTACTTGGATCGGAATTACATCTCCCACGTGAACTACTTTCACGGGAGAGCATGCTTTGACCGTAACAGGGTTCAAACTCTCCTGTAAAACAGATACACTCTGTGTCAAAACATGTGTGTTCCCATTGTCGTAGAAAACAATCTTAAAATACAGCTTTTTCCCTTTTACCGGACATTCAAGTGTGAACTTTGCCGAGCTGTCAATTCTGCTGAAGAATATCTCGGGAGGAGTTGCGTTGAAGAGAGGTTTAATTGAAACCCTGTATATTGGCACAGGTGTCTCAATCGCGAATTTAAGCATGCTGGGTTTATTAGCACAGGCTCTGCTTAGAATAAGTATTTGGGGCATCTCTTTTACAGCTTTTATTCCAAAGTACTTTGTAGCTGTAAAGTTGTCAACCCAGACTTTGCATTTCAGTATATAATATCCCGGCTCAAGCACTCTGACTGTGAATGGAATTGTGCAAGACGAGTTCTGAGGCAACCATCCAATATTGAAATAAAATTTTTGTTTTATGTATACATTGGATGGTGCCTGAAGCTCGACATACTGCACATTCACACTTTTCCAGTTTGGGTTGTACAGGATTACTCTACCCGATACGGTGTCCCCTGGAAAAATTCTAGAAGGTACCGCCACATTAATGCTCAATCCCTCAGCAGCTGAGAGTGGAGTTAAAAACAGAAGAAGGACAAAAGAGGTCAACAAAATGCAGAAAATTAAGTTAGAAGTACGCATGCAGTTACTTCAGCATCGTTGTGATATTAATGTTTACTTACTATTAATTTCATAAGTAACGAAAAACATTTCTGGGAGTTAAGTTTTCACAACAGTGTTTATGGACAAGATAATCGAAGTTAAAAACCTCGTAAAGAAGTACGGAGATTTCACAGCGGTAAATGGTCTAACTTTTGACGTATACAGGGGCGAAACATTCTCAATAATAGGTCCAAACGGTAGTGGAAAGACGACAACTGTGGAGATACTGGAATGCATAAGAGCGCCAACATCAGGTGAGGTTAAAGTTCTCGGTTACGATGTAGTTAAGGAAGATAAAAAGATAAAAAAGAGGATTGGTGTTTTGCCTCAGGATTTCGATGCTTTTGACAGATTAACAGTTGAAGAGAATGTTCGAGTTATTGGGGAGATGTACGATTCCTCTCTTGAGGTAAGAGAGCTTTTAGAGGAATTTGGGCTCTGGGAAGTAAGGAAGAGGAAGTATGGAAAACTTTCAGGCGGGCAGAAGAGAAAAGTCGGCATCTGTATGGCAATAGTCAACGACCCGGAAATAGTGTTTCTCGATGAACCAACAACCGGACTGGATCCGAAAGCGAGAGAGGAGTGCTGGAGTGTTTTGGAGAAGCTGAAAGATTCTGGAAAAACGATTTTCCTTACAAGCCACTACATGGAAGAGGTCGAGAGATTGGGCGATAGAGTTAGTATACTGTATAGGGGCAAGATGCTGGATGTGGGCGATATAGAAGACCTTGTATCCAGATACGGTGGAGGAATAAAAATAGTCATAAAAGCTAAAGATCTAAAATATATAAAAGCTATGGTAGATACGCTGGGTGAAATGAGTGTGGATAATGGGAGGGTTGGGGCAGGGAGAAGGGAAGGGGTTACATTCATAGTTGAATCCAAAGAAGAGGCTCTGGAACTCGCATCCAAGCTAATAGACATTGGAGTTGAGTTTGAGATTAAGGAGCCATCCTTGGAAGACGTGTTTTTGCATTTAGCGGAAGGAGTAATTAATGAGAGAGGAGAACTTGTATGAAGGTTTTTCCAGTAACAAAGCTGTTACTCAAAAATTGGATGAGGAATAAGAGTGGTGTGTTCTTCACAGTTCTATTCCCAATTATGCTTATACTTATATTTGGGTCGATTTTCGGCCAGAGCAAGATGTCATATACAGTTTACATTCAAAATAAAGATGCGTTCGGTAGAAATCCGACCAAGCTTGCAAAAGAATTTATAGACGCTTTAAATAACACTACTATTTTAAAGATAAAGAAACTTGATGTGCTAACAAATCCAAAAGATTTTGTTAAAGATCATCTGTTTAGGAATTGCAGGGTGATAGTCATACCCAGAGGGTTCCAGGATAATATATTGAGGGGAAAGGAAGTTGACGTGGAGGTTATCGGTAGGAAGGGTGACCCCTACTTCCCTCTTGTTAAGGAAGCGGTAGAGACGGTTGCCTGCAATTTTAACTTAAGGATTAGTAGGAGTGGAGAAGTTATAAATGTTAGTAGTAGTTTTACAACTGAAAAGAAAGTAACCACCATAGATTACTATGTTCCCAGCATACTGGCAGCTTTTATAATGGTAAATGGGGTTATAAGCGTTGCCTCATCAACGGCTGAGTTCAGGAGCAAAGGAGTTATGAAAAAGGTGATGACTGCTCCTGTCTCAAAGTACGAGTGGATTGCTGGCAACCTGCTTCAGCAGGTCTTGCTTGCTTTCCTGCTAACTCTGGCCATGATAGGTGTTGCCAAAGCTGCGTTCAACTTCAACAGGTTTTTAGACTGTTACTCTATCCTTTTCATAGCAGTCGGTGCAGTGGCATTTTGCGCTCTTGGCCTGCTTATTGGTAATGCGGTGGGAGATGTTGAAGCTGCAAGCGGTATGGCAAATGCAATAGCTTTTCCCATGATGTTTCTTTCGGGAGCTTTCTGGCCCGTCGAACTGATGCCCAAGGAACTGCAGTTTATAGCCAAGATTATGCCTCTGTATTATCTGCAAAACGGATTGAGAATTGCAATGGTCTACGGGAAGTTTAACTCCACATCGTTTGCCGGGATCCTTGTGTCGGCAATAGTTTTTGTTGCCGCTGCTGTTAGCGTTACCAAGTGGAGGGTGGATTGATTTTTGGGTGGATTAATTTTATATTTCGGAATTTAATAGCTCAAATATTACAAACTTACAATCAAACTTCAAGGCAACTCCCCGAAAATCTCCCTTATGTGCTTTATCAGCTGCCTCTCGACCTTCTTTATTACGGAAATGCTTATTTCCTTGGCAAGGGGGCAGAAGTCGTGAACGACCGCTTTTCTCCTCTCCACGTCGTATATGACCGGGTAAAACCTGCATCCAAGCGGTCTGTGTTCGTAAATGGAGCATAATCCGTTTTTCAGAAAGTAGCACTTCCCGTCAACGTTTCTCAGAACTCTGACACCATCCACAACGACGCTGAACTCATCCCTCCTGTAGCCGAGCTTCTCTATCCTCCTCAGATCTCTCTCGCTCAGAGGCATCTCGGTCTCGTAGCAGCACTTGCTGCAGTTTACCTCCCTGCACCTAAGCCTGACCTCCACACCCGGAGTTTGCGAACCTGAT
>JAMOMT010000170.1 GCA_027066965.1 Archaeoglobaceae archaeon | reverse complement strand
ATGAAAACGCTGCACTCCTCTATTAGCTTCCACACGTCTCTCCTTTCGGCGTATATTGCTCCGGGATCGAGACTGACTTTGTCAAAAGCTCTCGCAGCCTTTACCTGAGCTTTGAAGGGAGAGTCACCTTTCCTGCACACGAAAGACGTGAGATGCAGAACTTTCCCGCCCACCTGTGGGGATTCTTCAACTTCGTCGTTCGCTCCGGGATCTACGAGTATTGCTCTTCTGCCCACTCTGTCAACTAATACTATTGCCTTTCCACTTCTCTCTCCGTAAGATACGAGAGGCTCGACCCCCCATTTCTTAAACTCCTCCAAGAGCATTTTTCCGTACTCGTCTCTGCCAACTTTCCCGTAAAAAGCCACGCTGTTTCCGAAAAACGCGAGAGCCGAAGCTGTGTTTGCAGCTGAGCCACCGGAGTAAACTTTGCTGTCTATCACATATGTCTCCTCGTCCTCTCCCGGTAGTTTTTCTACGAGATAGCAGATGTCAGCGTTTAAAGCTCCAAAGCACACAAAGTCGTACGAATCACCCGAGTTTTCCGGCATCTCCTCTCACCTTTTTCCTCATGCTCTCCGACAGCATCCTAACTTCACTCACTTCTTCCTCACTCAGATCTGGAATCCAGTAATAGCTCGCCTCGAGACTGTCTATTTTCGTGCCCGAAAGTTCTCTCACACCCTCCACTCCCTTTTCTGCGTAGATTAGTACTGGTAGAAGCGTTGAAATTGCCGATCTCGAAACTACCGCGAGATTCGCACTCTCTATCGCGAACCTGTTGCCGTTGAAGGATATTGATAGGCCCCTTTCTCTGACGAGGTTAAGCATGTGCATGTCGGATATGCTATCACCTACTGCAACGCTGCACATCTCAGCGAGTTCGGCCTTTCTCTTCCCACCCATCACTTTGATATCCTCCATTATTCTCCTCGATACATCGTAAGCCTGTAGTTCCTCCCAGAAAAACCTGTCGAGCCAGTCGAACTTGTCTTCAGTTAACCTCTCTATCTTTTCGACCGATGAAAGCAGGAATTCCTTCTCTCTTTTGTCCATTTCATACTTTTCCGGAAAGAACTCCGTTCCGTAGTAATTTTCGAACCCAAGCTTTTTGCAAGAAACTTCAAGGAATTGGATATAGGCGGTCGAAGCGACGACAACTTCGAACATCGAGAACAGCTTTGCTGCCGGATGAGCATCCAGGACGTAATCAGGCTTTGAAACGTCCTTAAGCCAGCTGGACGTAACTCCTTTAGCCACAAGAAAAGGAGCTACGAGCCTGAGCGTGTCTCCGGGATTGTAATTCTCTTTTTTCACCTCATACGCAAGGTAGTCGTCGTAGGAGCTAAGGACTTCGAAAAATCGTGGGGAAAACAGACTGGAGCAGACCTCGTAAGCGAAATCGTTCAGCACCCAAGGACCTTCCCAATCCGTGATAATTCTTACTTCATTCATTAATGCTCTTACCTTACGATCGCTCATGTCCTTCTTACTTCTGGTTAGTTTAAAAAGTTTAAAAAAGCGAAAAATCATCCAAGTAGCTCTGTATGTCCCACGGTTTTAAGGTGCTCTCCACCCTTTACGAATAGTGCCGCTATTATTAGGCTGACAACAATGATGGGTATAGCCGTACTGAAAACTGCATGCAAACTCTTAAGGAACGCATCAACGATTTCGAGCAAAGGAAGAACATTTCCCTTTATCGCGAGTAACCCGAGGAGCTTTACCTCCTGGGGGCTAGGAATTCTGTTTCCAGCGTTCGTTATCAGCTCGTTCATTTTACCTGTAAATACTGCCCCTCCAAAGCTTATTCCTATGCTCCTCGCGAGAGAGTTGGATGTCTGTATTGTTCCGCTTGCCATTCCAGCTTTCTCAGGTGGCACGGAGCTCATCATGACATTCATGGCTGCTGGCATCATCATCCCTATTCCAGATCCTAAAGTCGCGAACGGAAGTGCGAGGCTCCAGAAGTCCTCATTGACGCCTATGTTCGACAGCATGTGTAGGCCCGCTATGAAGAAGAAAGGAGCTGTGCACATCAGTATCTGGGGATTGATCCTGTCGCTCAGCCTTCCTGCAATAGGAGCAACGAATATGTTGACGACCGAAATTGGCAGCATCCATATTCCAGCCGTCTCGGCAGTAAGGCAGAGAACTCCCTGCAAGTAGTAGGGTATCAGGAATATGACTGAGGCGAGCCCCCAAGACATAAAGAAGAGGGCGATCATTGGAGCTGTGAAGTTCCTTATCCTGAACAGGCTAACATCCAGTATCGGATGGTCGTATGTGACCTCCCTCGCCACGAAAGCAGCTAACCAAGCGAAGGATATTATGAAGCTCCACACGGTTTTCCTGTTCCACCATCCCCAGTCCTGCCCCTTTATGACTGCTAAGGTGAAGAAACCTAGGCCTATGGCAAGGAGAATTACTCCCACAAAGTCTATGGGCTCCTTCGAAACTCCTCCGAGCGGAGGGAAGAAGAGGAACGCAGTCAGTATCCCAAACAGGCCTATGGGTATGTTTATGTAGAACACCCAGTGCCAACTCAAATTCGTTGTTAGCCAGCCACCTATAACTGGCCCGAGGGCAAAGGATGTCGCAATGAGAATCGATTCCACACCCATCGCAGTCCCTCTTTGCCCCGGCGGGAATAGCTCGGTAATCAAAGCTAAGCTGTTCCCCATTATCACAGCCCCGCCGACTGCTTGCACAACTCTGAACAATATGAAAACACCTATGTTCCAAGACTTCGCAGAGCAGTAACTCCCTACCAAAAATATTGCCATTCCAGCCGTGTATAATAGATCTCTCCTCGTAGCGTCTCCTATTTTCCCAAAAACTATCAGCAAAACGACGAGGGTTATCAGGTAGGCGTTCAGCAACCACTGAACATCAGATGCAGTTGCTTGAAAGTCTTGGGTTATCTTCGGCAGTGCGACCATCAGTATGCTCATGTCGAGAACCACCATGAAAAGTCCGACGACTACAGGTATTAGCGAGAGCCAAGGACTCACTCTTCTTTCCGACTTGCCCGTCACTGTCAACTCTGACACCTCCCAATTTGTAAAAATATTTTAAAAATATAGAGATAATAATTCTTTATAGTTATGATTTGTTCCTCATTTTCTTCGCGTACCTCGCTGCTACTACGAGCCCAATCACCGTGAATATCAGGGCTGCAGCTGTTAGTGGTGTAAGCAAGGGCTTGTTCTTGACTTCTACTGACACAGTTATCGAGTTCGAGAGATGCTGGTATCCATTGCTGTCGTAGTACATTATCCTTACATTCGCCGGGTAGTTTCCAGCCCCTGCGTGCTTGTCCACCTTTATTCTAAAGCTCGCAGTTGCACTCTGACCCGGCTTTAGAGTTCCAACGAAGTAGGTTCCTGGAGTGGAGACACCTATCATGCTGCCTATAGCACTCTCTCCGGCTATTGAGAGAGGAGGTGATATGCTCAGCTCCACTACCGCGTTGTAAACTGGGGTCTTACCCGCGTTGACGACAGTAACCTTGACAGTTCCAGTCTCATCGGGATAGAGACCCACGCTCTCAACCTTGACGACTCTGAAGAGAACCGTTTTTGGCTCAACGAATATCGGGACCTTTAAAGTGGACACTAAGTTCGTAGCTCCTCCTTCGTCATACCTGCCAACGAGATACATGCAGTGGTAGCCGTCTGTTGCTTGAGAGGAAACGTAAACCCTGAACTTCAGCGTCGATGTAGAGTTAAACGCGTAGCTCGTCAGGCTTACAGGCTTCATGGAAGGATCGGGGGACATCAGGTAGAAGTTCGCGTTGCTGACGTTTCCTGAGATTGTTACATCAACTTCTCCAACGTTTCCAACGTAGAGGTTCCTAGTCTCCACCTTGACGACCTTGAAAGGAGGGGCTTCAACTCTTATCGCAACAGGGTACTTCTTGCTCACGACGCTGTCTCCAGCGGAGTTCTTGTACGAAAGAATGACATAGGCCTTGTAAGTCCCAGCAGGAGCGAGAGATCTGACGTAAACTATCGCTTCCTTGCTCTCTCCCGGCTTCAGGCTTCCTATGTACGGATTCGTTATCGCCGTCAGCAGGGGGTTCGTGAACACGACATTCACGGTTACGTCCCTAGCGTACGCTCCAGTGTCCTTGACCTCTATTACGGCATAGCCTACGGATGGTAGAGATCCCGGACTCACCTGAGCGGTCGTCTGAGCTGCCCCAGACGGAACGGACATGAAAGTGGAGGACATTGAAGGGGACATTGAAGATTGTATTGGCAGGGATGCTGGCATAGAAGGTGTAGGGAGAGATTGCGCGGACGGCATCGAAGTTGAAGCAGTTCCCATACCTACAGTAGGTGGTAGAGCTACATAGCGTGAGACTTCGGACCTGATTACTCTGACGCTGAACACATCCTTGCTTATTACCCTAACACCAATTTGCTTCGGGAACATCACTGGCTTTCCACCAGGAGTCGTGAATATCACCCTAAAAGTTAGAGGATACGTCTGGTTGAGAGCGGAGCTCGAAACGAACAGCTTTATGCTCGCGTACTTTGTCTCTCCCGGATTAATTCTTCCAAGGAATGCAGTAGCTGAACCGGCGTTCGGCATGAACGGTGGAGTGACATTTGCTACTACCGTAACATTGTCCATCGCGTACCTTCCGGTGTTTGTTACAGCCAGCTTTATCGTTCCCTCAGAACCTGCGAAAAGCTCGGAGTCCGTTTTCAAGCTCAGGTCGAAGTCCTTCTTAACTATGCTCACTTTCACATAAACGGTGTCGACTTGTTCGAGGTACGTTAGGGTGAATCCAGTAACTGTCGTGCCCGAGAGCACTGGAGTCGCCACGACCTGTGTGTACTTTAGGTGTATAGGAACGCTGTAGCTTCCAGGCTTTGCGTTGTCAGGTACCTTAATCACGAATATTGCCTTGCCCGGCATTCCTTGAGGAATTGTTCCCACTAGCTGATAGTGCGCGTTTTCGACGATGAAAGGCAAATCTCCACTCATGTTCACCCTGACGTTGTAAGCAGTTGTGATCATCTTTAGCATATCAGCAGAGGATTCCGCGTTACTCGCATTTATCTGAAAGCCGTTAGCCTTCGCGTCGTTGTCTATCAGAACTGTCAGCTTCGTTAGCTCTCCCGGATGCAGGGTGTCGGGTATGCAAGTAGCGTGGAAGTTCATCTCTGCAGACATCGCAAGAGCCGGGCGGGAGGACACAAACACGGCAAGAACTATCAGTACCAGAAATAATTTTCTTTTCATTTTTAATCACCTTCTTCGACTTCTTCAATTTTTGACTTAACTCCGGAGTTTCTAGTTTTAATACCGGAATTGCCTTCGGATTCGACGAAACCCTTCAGCTTTTCGATGGCTTCGCCTATAACTCTCTCAGCAAAGCCGGGGTCGATTTCGACCGTTTTCACAAGAAGGTCGAGAAACTTTATCCAGTCTCTCAGCTTGTAAAGTCTAAACCACTTCATCCTCTTCTCACTGATAAACGTGTTTATGTACTCGGCCTCCTCGCTGTTCAGAACTCCTGCAAGCTTCAGTATCTTTACCTTGCTGAATATCGCTTCTTTCTCAGTCTGATAGATTTTTTCGAGCAACTCTTTCCCTTTTGGTGACAAAGAATACAGCTTCTTGCTTCCGTCCTCTCTACAATTCAGAACGCCCGCTGCTGCCATCTCCTTGAGGATTGGGTAAACTGAGCCAGGAGAGGGCTTCTTCGTCACTTTGTTGCTTATTCTCTGTATTAGCTCGTAGCCAGTAGCTTCTCTGTTTTCGAGTTCGTTAAGTATCAGCAGTTTTAGCAATCCCCTAAACTCCTGATTGGGCTTTCTTGGCATTTTTGACCACCAGCCGATTGCCTAGTTTAAGGTGTAACGTTCTGGGTATAAAACTATATCGGCTATCGAACATTCGAAATATCGAACATTCGGAAATAGAAGTGTAGGTTTAGCGTCACTGCCTAGTTCGCAAAACCGGTAGAAGAGTAGTAAGGTGTAAAAAATTAATCAGGTTCCTCAAAGTAAACGACATCGTCTTCTCCAAGGTACTCGCCTATCTGGACCTCAAGCAGCTCTAAGGCTATCTTCCCCGGATTCTCGATCTTGTACCTCGTTCCGGCAGGAACGAACATACTTTCTCCGCTCCTCAGGAAGAATTCCCTGTCCTGCATTATGACTTTGGCCATACCCCTAACAACTACCCAGTGTTCGTTTCGATGGTAGTGCATCCTCATCGATAGGCCTCTTTCAGGC
>JAMOMT010000169.1 GCA_027066965.1 Archaeoglobaceae archaeon | reverse complement strand
ATCTTCGAGAGAGTTTTTGCCCCATCAAGCGTATTCAGGATTACATACACAGTTGGAAGCATTTTGACACTGTCAGGTTCCACACTGGCGTTGAAAAATTATACTGAATAAATGTTTTTCCATCCTTAAATAACAGTGATAGTGGGATTTATTATTGGCAATTTATACCTGGATTTTCGGTTAAATTGGTTCGGCATTAATTGAACCAAAAAATCCGGAAAACATGAATTAAATATTAAACGGAGTGTTGGAGTGCACATAAATGACGGAATGCTGAGCTTGAAGTGGTGCATTTTCTGGTACGCTGTTTGCGTGCCGTTCTGGATTCTGGGTATAAGGGAGATAAGGAAGAGGAGCACAGAGAACCCCGGCTACAAGCCCATGCTCGCACTGGTGGGGTAGCCGTTTTCATAATATCTGTCTGGCACATCCCCGTCCCGGTCACGGATTCGTGCTCTCATCCAGTTGGTACGCCAATGGCAGCGATAATACTCGGGCCTTTCGCAACGATAGTAATCTCAATGTAGCCCTGTTCTTCCAGATCTTTGTCGGGCACGGTGGAATTACAACACTTGGAGCTAATACTTTCTTGATGGGAATAGCGGACTCAGATACTGCTCGCTATCGGGGAGCTCATCTTCTCCCACCGCTGTAGTCGTGCAGTACATAGCCGACAGAAGTCCGGAATTGGTAACTCTCGGAGGGTCGTGTATGCGTAAGTTTGCTGCGATTTGCATAGCTCTGATAAGCTTGGCGATAATCACCTCAGCTTGGTACAGCTACAACTCGGGCAAGAGTCTGGAAGCAACTGACGACATAGTCTTTTAGAACTCGGATGATCAGGTCTTCTCCGTAACGGTCTTCAGCGACATGGCTTTCGGGCTGACAAACATGGGCCTGAGCGAGGAAGTGGAGAGGGGGTTAAGGTAATTCTGAAAGCGATGAGGATCGAGCATTTGGCTGAAAGAAACCCAACAAACCTGAATGGGGGGAGAAGAAAGTTGCTATAGTCGGAGTGAGGGTGATGAACTACCTGTGATGTTATTGACGAGCCCACTAATGGGTCACCGGATGTGCACGAAGACATTTCAACGTGCTTTGCGAGCTAAACGCGAGGGTTTGACAATCATCGTCGCAACTCTGAGTCCTCCTTCACGTGGGTTGAAATGATAGTTGTTATGAGCTAGAGTGAAGGTTATATTTGGAAGAACAAGTTTGAAAATGAGTGAGTTCGTCAGAGTGAGACCATCAGAAAAGAAGAAAGTTTCTCAGGAAATGAAAGAGTTCGGCATACTGAACCTCGGATTTTCGAACACTTCAAAGATATGAGGCTGAGAGTAAAGTGAGAATTGTGAGCGATGGGGACTTGATAGCACTAGAGTTGCACAGGAGAGATCAATGTGGTCGTTTCTTCGACTTGAGGGTTCGTTAGGGAGGATGGAAAGGCAAAACTGTACAATCAAAAACATTAAAATTTAAGTAATACCGAACTCAAATTTATCCATGAAAGTTGTCATAATGGCGGGCGGTTACGCTACGAGGCTCTGGCCAATAACGAAAACGAAGGCAAAACCGCTTCTGCCGGTGGGAAGACGAAAGATAATAGACGTGATATACGAGAAGGTTAGGAATTTTGGAGATGTTATTGTTTCGACGAACAAGAGGTTCGAGGGAGACTTCAGAGAGTGGAGTGAGGGTAAGGATGTAAGTATAGTGGCTGAGGAGAGCACGAGGGAGGAGGAGAAGCTTGGAGCCGTGAAAGCTTTGGCTCAAGTTTTAAGCGAAATAGACGACGAGACCCTCGTTGTTGCCGGGGACAACCTCTTCTCTTTTGATATATCCGAGTTCGTTGACTACTACAGGGAGAAGGGAAAACCTTGCACTTGCCTTTACGACGTTGGCGATTACGAGCTCGCGAGGAGGTATGGAGTTGCAGAGCTGAGTGGGGATAGAATAGTCAAGTTTCTCGAAAAGCCGAAGGAGCCGCCTTCAACGCTCGTCGGCATAGGAATTTACGCATTCCCAGCTTATGTCGCCGACCTCCTTCAGGAGTACGTATCGAGTTCTCCAGATGCGGACAACATAGGCAGCTTCATGTCTTGGCTCTGCGAGAGAGATGAACTGTTTGGCTTCTCATTCAGCGAAGGAATGTGGTACGACATAGGCAGTCCCGACTCCTACATAGAGGCGCTGAAGATGTTCATGGAGCACTATGTTGGCAAGGTGGAGGTAGACAGGTATTCCAAAATAATAGAGCCCGTATGTATAGAGGATGGTGTAAGGATCGTTGGCAGATCTATAATCGGGCCATACGCGTGTGTTGGGGAGGGGTGCCTGATAGAGAACTCCGACGTATGTGAGAGTGTCCTCTTCAAAAATGTAATTCTGAGAAACACCACTATCTGGAGGAGTCTGATAGACGATGAGTGCGAGATAAGGAGACTGAATTTGAGTGGGTCTATAATTGGCTCTCACGCGAAGATACAGAGGGCTTAATTTTATTTTTTGTGAGTTGTGTGATCCCAAGCTTCTGTAATGTAGCAAAATAAAATTTTAGAATAAGAAAAATTGTTTAATCCTCCTTTCTCCTGAAGTTGGCTCTCAGACTCGGCCTTACTTTCTCGGCTCCTCTGCCTCTTCTTCTGAGCCCTCTACTTTTCCTACCTGCTGATGTGAGCCCCCTAAAAACTCTGCCTCTCTTGCTGCATATCCAGCTCAGCTGAGGATCACTCTTTATTGCTGGATGAGCTCTATCGACGAGTATAACTTCGAACCACTTGTACTTTCCATCCTCTCCGACCCAGTAGGAGTTCAGGACTTCCATGTTCGGGTACTTCCTCGCTGCCCTCTCCTCTGCGATCCACTGAAGACTCTTCTTCGGAGTCCTTCTGTTCACCATAAGGTTCTTTGTCTTCCTCCCCTTGTTCGGCCTCGTAGCTCTTCTGCCGCCTCTCCTTACTCTGACTCTCACGACGATTATTCCTTTTTTGGCCTTGTAACCGAGAGCTCTCGCCCTGTCAATCCTTGTTGGTCTCTCTATTCTGACAACAGCAGGCTCTCTCCTCCACTGCTGCAATCTCTCCCACATCAGCTCCCCAACGAACCCTTCCCAAGGATTCTTCCACGCTTCCCTTACATACGCGTAAACAGACTTCATGCTATCACCCTGAAAGTGACTTAGCAGGCTTTTAGGGAGGCGTATATAAACGTATCGTCGTGCAAGTTTTGTTGTTGTTTTCCTTGCCATCAACTCGATCGGTTTTTATACGATTTGTGAGACTGCAATTAGTGGAGCAGAATTACTTGACGTACATCGTCTCCTTCGAGGAACTGAACAGGACTTTTGATTACATTAGAAAAGGGGTAATTAGGCTTGAGTGTGGGGGGCTGTCACTTTTACGTTGGGCAGGGGAGTGGAGACTTCGTGGTAAAGCTCGAGAAGCTCGAGAGGGGCTACAGGTTCAGGTACGGCAAGTACGCTTACAGAGGTAAAGTTCTGGTTGTCGACTGTGAGCTGGAGGGCGAACAGTTCGAGGAGCTGTTTTACGAGAAACTACCTGTGATGTTCTGCTATCAGAAGATGTGTGAAGACTTTTTGAAGAAGTGCCTCGAAGAAGCAACATCTCTCTCGGAGTTTGAGAGTGAGATATTTGAAAAAATCTCTAGCGTTTCAGTAAGTGCCGTAAAGGCAGACGTTTTGGAGCTTGAAAGAATTATGGACGAGATGGCTGAGTGGCACAGTCGATTTTTCTCTGAGTTCATGAAGTTCAAGGAGCTGAACGAAAGACTCTTCGAAGCTATAGCCGGTTACGAAAGAATGTGCAGAGAACTGCAGATAAAGCCGAAATCGTACGAGGAGGAGAGAACTCTCGAGTACTACGAGTCGAAGTTCGAACAGACACTGAACGGTTTGAGGGACTTATTTAGCCTGATGTCTCTCAGACTGGATACCCTCAGAAATAGAGAGTACCTCGACCTGCACAGAAAGACATCTTCTCTTCAAATAGCTGCTACGGTAATCGAGTTCGTTGCCGTTTACTACTACACAATGAAGATATGGGAGCACTTTTCGGTGAAAAAGTTACCGCTGGCGGTAGAGTTCTTCTTGCTCTTCGCGTTTACGGTTCTCGTGATCATGCTGACAGATGTTGTGGGAGAGTACATTAGGTTTGGAAGAGTCGGCTTGAAGGGCTGGCTCGTTACGCTTTTTTTTACTTGCAGTTGTTGCGACGATGTCTTGTTTATCTCTCGGCTATTTCAGGCTGTGAACTTGAACTGTTTGAACTATAAACAGTTCTTGTTCTTTCGTTTTGACTTGGCTGTTCTGACAGTAAACTAACAACAGACAATGCTTGGTATAGGTTCATCAAAGCATCATAAAAACTGTAAAATCTTATGAAGTTTTATAAACAACAAATATATATTCTTCGCCTTACCAGAGCGGGGGGATAGGATGGAATCCGTTTACGTCCACGCCATAGGCAAGAGCGTCGTAATTCACGCTAACGTTAGCGAGCTCGATGCGATAAGGAAGGTTCTAACTCCTGAGAGAATCAGGATAATTAGCATAATAAGAGAAAGAAATCCAGAAAGCATTTACGAGCTAGCGAAGATCCTTGGCAGGAACAGATCCTCTGTTATGAGGGACCTAAAGCATCTGAGCAGCTTCGGACTTGTGGACTTTGACACGTCGGGAAAGAGGAACCGGAAGAGGCCGGTGGTTAACTACTCGGAGATAAACATAGTGATCCCAGTTTGATTTTTTGCAGCTTAACGGAGATCTAGGTTTTGCCCTTTTTCGAACTTTAGCTGAGGAACTCCCTGAGTCTGTCCCAGACCTTCTCAATTTCTCCAGCAGCTTTTCCTCTGAACGGGAACTCAAGCATCGATATCTGCTCTGGTAGAGTTTCGTCGTATGGAACCCTCCCAAGGACCTCTACGCCCCTATCCCTGCACTTTCTTTCTATTTCCTCGGCGACGTCTTCGTTCAGGTCGTACTTGTTTATTACGACAGCCGATCTTATCCTGAAGTGCTCCGTCAGATCGAGTATCCTTAGCATGTCTGATAGTCCGGAGAGTGTTGGTTCGGTCACGACGAGAGCCACATCCGTGTTCGCGAGAGAAGCAATTACTGGACATCCAATCCCTGGGGCTCCATCAACTATTATCGCGGCTGCCCCTTCTCTGTCTGCTTCGGCCCTTGCGAGCTCCTTTACTTCCATCACGAGCTTTCCGCTGTTCTCCTCTCCTGGATAGAGCACAGCATGAACGAACCTGCCAATTTTCGTGTTCGAAATGTACACTTTCCCTCTTTCACCCTCTACCATCTCTATCGCCTTTTCTGGGCAGGCGTTGTAGCAAAGGGCGCATCCTTCGCACCTCGTTTCATCTATTCTGTATCCTCCGTTCTCTTCCACTATTGCATCGAACCTGCACAGTTCATAGCACAGACCACAGGATGTGCACTTCTCACCTATCTTCGCCTTCTTTAGGCCGAAGAAAGGCCGCTCCTCGACGACCTCTGGCTTCAACAGGAGGTGGAGGTTGGGGGCATCTACGTCACAATCAGCAATGACTATCTTTCTTATTCTCGACAGAACGTAGCTGAGTTGCGCTGCCACTGTCGTCTTCCCAGTGCCACCCTTTCCACTTATTACTGTAATTCTAAGCGGGTTTTCTGACGTGAGTTCGAACTTCATCGCACCACCCTCAGGCTACTTCTCTAATTCTGTCGTAAATTTCCTCAAAAACATCTCTAACGTTCTCGAGAAGCATACCCTTAGAGTACATTTCCGCTATTTCCCTGCTGAAGGGTATCCTCCCGACTACTTCATATCCGAGTTCTTTACACTTTCCTTCAACGTCGTATGGGAGTCCGTACTTGTTTATCACAACTCCAAAAGGTTTTCCGAGCTCTTTTACAACTTCTGCGGCAATCTTCATGTCGTGGAAACTGAAAGGCGTTGGTTCAGCCACTAGAATTACGAAATCTGCATCTCTAACGCTCTCAACCATCGGGCAGGAAACACCGGGAGGACAATCAATCACCGCATCTCTCTCCATCTCTTTTTTCATTGCCTTTATCACGGGAACGGGCGAGACTTCACCTATGTTCAGGAGACCGTAGGTTAGAACTTTCTTTTTACCTTTGTATACGTCGATAACTTTTCCGACCTCTCTGTTCACTTCCCTTATCGCGTTTTTTGGGCAGAGGTAAACGCAGGCTCCGCAGCTGTGGCAAATTTCGGGGAAGAACACAACAGTGTCCTTCAGCACGACTACTGCGTTGTACTGACATACATCCTTGCAAACGCCGCAGAGGTCACATCCCTCGCCAAGTTCGGGGACGGGCCTGAACACGGGCTTTGATTTCTCTTCGCCCTTAACGAAAACGCGAGCGTTTGGCTCCTCGACATCGCAGTCGTAGAGTGGTAGACCACTAAAAGCCGAAAGATTAACAGCCACAGTCGTTTTGCCGGTGCCTCCTTTTCCAGAGGCCACTGCTATTCTCATTTTACCCACCCTTTTGCAGTGTTAGTACTAGCTACTACCACCTTCCCATGCCTCTCCCGGCTCCTCCGCCCATTCCTCTACCCATACCTCTGCCCATTCCTCTACCCATGCCTCTTCCCATACCTCTTCCCCCACCGCCCGAGGGAGCTACAGTCTCTAGGCCTCCACTGAGCAATTTGTTTATCGCATCTCTAACAGTCATTCCAGCGGCTCTGTAAACGTTTATTCCTGCGGAGGACAGAACGTTGTAGGCGTTTGGCCCTAAGTTTCCCGTGAGAACCAAAGAGACACCCCTATCGATCATGAGCTGAGCTGCAGCTATACCAGCTCCACCGCTTGCCATGGCATTCTCGTTCTTAACAACCTCTACATTCCTAATTTCTCCACCATCGACCTCGACGATCGTAAAGCACGGAGCTCTTCCGAATATCTCGATAACTACGTCGTCGAGACCGCCCTTTGCAGTCGAAGCGGCAATCTTCATGCTCGAACCTACGTGGAAGGTTATTTAAATTTTAGGCTATCCGAAAATTCATTTCAGAAAACCTGAATCGAACCTCACTGTTCCTTGCAATCCAGCAAAAGTAAGGAAAAAATCAAAAACTCTCAATCAAAAATTCTCAAAGACAACGGCAACAGCCATACCGCCTCCGACGCAGAGAGTTGCAAGACCAAGCTCAGATTTTCTCCTTTTCATCTCGTGTAGGAGAGTTACGGTTATTCTCGCTCCCGTCGCTCCTATTGGGTGTCCGAGACTTATCCCGCTCCCGTTGACGTTTATATCCTCCATCCTATCCTCGAGTCCGAGTTCTCTAATTACCGCAATGGCCTGAGCTGCGAAAGCCTCGTTTATTTCAAATATGTCCACGTCGTCCAAGCTAATTCCAGCTTTCTCAACAGCTCTCTTAACTGCTGGTACAGGGGCCAATCCCATGTACGCGGGATCTACAGCTGAGCAGGCGAAGGACACGACCTTTGCCATAGGTTTGAGGGACAGCTCCTCTGCGTACTTTTCTTCCATAAGCATTAAAGCAGCAGCTCCGTCGTTTATTCCGCTCGCGTTTCCGGCCGTAATCGTTCCATCACTTTTGAAAGCAGGTGGTAGTTTCGAGAGCTTTTCTATGCTCGTGTCCCTTCTTGGGTGCTCGTCTTTCTCGACGACTACATTTCCTTTTTTCGATTTTACGACCACCGGTATTATCTCCTCGTCAAACTTTCCACTATCCATGGCCTTAATTGCCCTCGCGTGACTCTCGTAAGCGAGCCTGTCCTGCTCTTCCCTGCTTATCCCGTACTTTTCGACGATGTTTTCAGCTGTTATTCCCATATGGTATCCGTAGAACTTTTCCCAGAGCCCGTCGAGCACCATGAGGTCAACGACCTCTCCGTTGAACATCCTGTAGCCCCACCTTGCCTTGGTTAGGGCGTAGGGTGCATTGCTCATGGACTCCATTCCGCCGGCAATTACGGCCTTGCTGTCCCCACTTTCTATGCTCTGGTGTGCAAGAACTATAGCTTTCAACCCGCTTCCGCAGACCATGTTTACTGTGTAAGCTGGAATCGTTTTTGGCACTCCGGCTAGAATTGCAGCCTGTCTTGCTGGATTCTGACCCTGAGCAGCCTGAAGGACGTTTCCCATTATCACTTCGTCGATTTTAACTTCAGTGAATGACCCAGACCCTAATTCGGATTTTAGTTCACTTTCGAACTCTTTTTTGTAGGAGTCAAGCGGACACTCCCTGTCGAGTAGGGAAGGATAGTGGTCAAAAACTTCCTCGGGTAGCAGGCCGAGTTTCTTCAGTAAACCCTTCACGGCAACTTTTCCAAGCTCGTAAGCCTGCAGGTCTTTGAGATTACCTCCGAACTTTCCGACCGGAGTCCTTACTGCTCCGACGATAACAGTGCCCATGGGTTCTCTAGTATTCGGGAGAAACATATATTTTTTCGACATCTTTAATCCTTTAATTCGTTTTTTGACGAGTTTAAGACTTTTGGCTAATCTGTAGACAGCTCTGATGATTGTAACAGTTAAAGGAGAAGAACTACCACGAGCGCAAGAGTTACTGCGAAGTAAACTACCGAGTACTTGTGAAAGTCGAAGAGCATTCTGCTCCCGGCGTACCTCACAGATATTATGTTCGCAAGAGAGGCGAGAATAACACCGTTCCCTCCAACATTTACTCCATAGCATATTGCCCTCCAGTTTTTCGAGAAGTGTGAGATGAACATCGCAGCCGGAACATTGCTCATTATCTGGGACAGAAAAGCTGAAATTAGGAAAACCGACACGGAATTGCTCAGGTTCACGGAACCAACAACTCTTTTTATGGGATCCAATCTAGCAATGCAACCTACGTCGACGAACATGAGGATGAATATTAATATGAGCAGCCAATCCGTCTTTTTTACAACCCTTCTGAAGAAGAGTAGGAAAATCGCAATTACGGCAACAAAGACGAAAAACTCGAACCTAAGCTCGAGTGCTGTGATATAGACGCACACAAGGGCTGAGGAAACGATAGCGAGTTTTCTATCAACTCTGACTTCCCTTCTACCTTCAATCTCCAACTCCTTTCCTTCGAATACTGCGAAAACGAACGCGATCAGAACAAGAAGCATCAGGACTACGGGCGTTAGCATCTCCCTGCAGAACTGGAGGAACGCAATCCCCCATTTGTGCCAGAGGAACAGGTTTTGTGGGTTTCCTATTGGAGTGAGGGCAGACCCAACGTTCACGGCAAGGGTTTCAAATATTATGAGTCTTTCCACCTTGGCCTTTACTATTTCGCCTATCGATAGTGTTAGTGGAACTACTACGAGCAGTGTTATGTCGTTCGTGAGAACAGTAGATAGGGCAGCGGATACGAGAACGAGGGTGAGGGCCATACCCCTTTCGCTGTTTGCCTTGATTACGAGACTTCTAGAAACCCTGTGTAAAAGGCCGCTCTCCTTTATTCCTGTGGTGATGACTATTAGACCTGAAAGAGCAACTATTGTGCTCCAGTCCACATAGTTGGGATAATGTACGACATTTTCCGGCTTGAGGATCGTGAGTACAGCTAAAGCTAGAAGGAGAATAAAAAGTACCGGCTCCTCTCTTGCAAACTTTCGAATCTGGAGCACGCCGAGTTTTGCTCGCGTTTGAATAAATAGTTATTCAGTCACACTCATCACTGCGTTGAAATTTGAGGAAAAGCCAAAACGCGAAAACGCAAAACAGTGAAGCTTTAATACTCCGTTATCGGAGCGCAGGCGATGAAGTTCAGGGTCACTGTCAACAACAGAAGTTACGAAGTGGAAATCCTGAACGCAGATCCGCCAGTTTTCGAAGTTTCGGTGAATGGGAAGAAGACTCTGATAAACGTAGGAGAGAAGAAGCACAGGGAGCTGAGCGGAAACGAAGTGGTAGCGGAAATGGCAGGTACTGTTGTCAGGATAGTCGTCGAAGAAGGGGAGAGGGTAAAGGCCGGACAGCCGTTACTGATACTCGAGGCTATGAAGATGGAGAACGAGGTTGCCTCCCCGATAGACGGAAAGGTCGAGAAAATACTCGTCAGGGAAGGGGACAAAGTAAGTCAGGGTGACCCGCTGGTGGTTCTCGGCACAGGAGGAGTCGAGGTTAGGGTAACGATATCTGGAGTGATAACAAAGATCCTGAAGAAAGAGGGAGAGGGAGTCGAGGAAGGAGAACCGATAATGATACTCGAGGCCATGAAGATGGAGAACGAGGTCACTTCTCCGGTCAGAGGAAAGATATCTAGGATAAACGTAAAGGAAGGGGACAAGGTAAGTCAGGGTGATGTCGTGGCTGTGATATCTGAACACTGATGGTTAAAACTCTGACGGAGGGCATTACAACAAAATATGTAAAAAAAGATCAGAGCTATTTGGAGGATTTATTATGTTTAGGCTGAGAGTCTCGAGGCTCGTTGCGGGGGCTGGAGTGAGAAACCTTGTCGGTTCCGAGCTGAAGAAGCTCGGTGTTTCGAAGTGTGTGCTTGTAACTGGTCCAAGAACAGGAAGCACGAGCTACTGTAGAGAAGTTGTGAAAAGCGTGGAGGCGGAGGGTATAGAAGTCTCCGTCTGGAGGGAAGTGGATAGAGAGCCCGACGAGGATGTGTTCGAGGTCTGCCTTGAGTTCGTCAGAAGCGAGGAACCCGAAGCTATCGTAGCGTTTGGTGGTGGAAGCGTTCTGGACACAGCAAAACTAGTGAACGCCTGTTATAGCGTTGGGAGGGGAATGAAGTTCTTCCTTTCACCATCCTCTCAACTCGCAAGATTTCTCCTGAAGCCTCTTATTGCGATTCCCACTACGTTTGGTACGGGAAGCGAAACGACGTGCGCCTCAGTCGTCAAGGTGGGAGGCGTTAAAAAGGGGATAATACACGAATCGATGCTGCCTGACACGGCAATCCTCGACTGGGAGATAAGAGCCCCGAAGAAAGTGTCAGCTTCGGCTGGTATGGATGCCATTATGCACGCTTTTGAAGCTTACACTTGCTTGGAGTGCGAGAAGGTGGAGAGTGGATTTTACTCGGGATCAAACGAGGTTACGGACACTTTAGCCCTCAAGGCACTGGAGTTACTCTCTCATCTTCCAGATTACGTGGAAAAAGGGGAGCATTCGAGAGAAGTGGCCGTCGGGAGCAACGTCGCAGGCGTAGCTCTGGGTAACGCCGGAGTTCACTTCGGACATGCCGCTTCCTACGCGATAGCGAGTCTGACTGAGAGACCTCACGGTGAGTGTGTTGCATCTATTGGGCAGGCTCTGTTGGAGTGGATAGAGGAGAACATTAGTAGGGGGAGGGTTGAAAATGTTAGAAGGGCTTTGGGAGCGAGTATAGACGAAATGCGGAGAAAAGTGGGGTTACCCTCCCTGTCGGACATGGGTTTGGGTGTGGACGACATTCCCGAGCTTGTTAGCAGGGCTATGGAGGTAAAAAGACTAGTCGCGATGAGGCCGGAGATAGACGAGAAAGCAGCCAAGGAGATATTTGAAAGGGCTTTAAGCTTTTGAACTCTTGAAGTGGTTTTTGTTGGTAGAGACAAGTTTGGTTGAGTTTCTAGGAATTCTCAAGTTTTGAATGCTTTTTTGTTTTTAAAAATCGATGGAAGGTTGCTCGCATACCTCTAAAGTCTCCAGTCGTTTGATTGTTGAACTCCTTAGGCTGTAATGGACGCAAAGTGAGGAAGCTAGAAATTAGAGTGGCTGAGTGACGTAAGAATAGCAAAGCCTTATATATGGCTCAGGACTATCAGATATTGCAATGTTTACAGCAGTCGTCGAATCTGCACTCAGGATACTTAACAGAGCTGGGTTTAGAGTTACGGCTATAGGAACGAAGCCAAGGTGCTTCGACATAGTCGCCAAGAGGGATGATACTATCCTTTTAATCAAGGTACTCTACAATGCCGACTCGTTAAAGCCGGACATGGCTTCTGACATGAAACTCGTCGCGAAGCTCTTAAACGCGTCTCCTCTCGTTATCGGCGAGAGATTCAAATCTGATTACCTCGAAAGAGGGGTCGTTTACA
Source organism: Archaeoglobaceae archaeon (assembly GCA_027066965.1). Classification (GTDB taxonomy): domain Archaea; phylum Halobacteriota; class Archaeoglobi; order Archaeoglobales; family Archaeoglobaceae; genus WAPX01. Next base: position 13,143 of record JAMOMT010000169.1, on the reverse strand, counting down.
ACAGGTATGGGCTTCCAGTCATCAATACAGCCACTTTCTACGACTTCGTCGTTGAAGGCATACTTCCTATGGTTTACTCGGCTCCAGGAGGATACTATGTCAGGCTGAACAGCGAGAAAATAAGAGAGGCTAGAGAGAAGCTTGGGATAACCGTGGGTACTCTCGCTAGAATGCTTGGGGTATCGAGGAGGGTGGTTAAGAAGTATGAAGAGGGTAGCGACACATCCCTCGAAAACGCCGCAAAGCTTGAGGAAGTGCTCGGAGAGTTCGTCATAAAGGCGATAGACCTGTTGAACTTTGCGGAGCTTGAGGATGTGGAGAAAGCTAGAGGGGAGGAGGTCGAACTTGGGAAGAGTGAAGCTGAGATAGTTGAGCACCTTAGAGACATTGGACTCGACGTTTATGCAGTGAAACACGCACCCTTCGACGTTGTTTCGAGGGTGGATCAGAAGGAGGGGGAGGAACCCATACTGACTGGAATAAGGCAGGTCAGGGAGATAGAGAGAAGGGCTGAAGTTATAGGTAGAGTCTCCGAGGTTGTTTCAGCTAAGGCAACATACATAGTCGAGAGAAAGGTTAGAAAAGAGGTATCTTCTGTCGTGTTCTTGATGAAAGAGGAGCTGTCCTGCGTATCTTCTCCAAAGGATCTGGTTAGCCTGATAAGGGAGAAGCACGGCGGGTGTTAGTACTGGCAAGTCTTGTTTTTTACAAAAAAAGTTTATTCTCAAAACTAGTTTCGGTAATAAAACATTGAAATAGTTTTTAGAAAATAAAATAAAAAATTGGTAATAAATTAGACGACTACTTCTGCGAACACTTCTATGCCGAGTTCCCTGAGCTTCTCCTTTGTCGGTCTTCCGTTCTCCCATCCTCTGAGCTTGTAGTACTCCTCTTTCAGCCTCTCAAGGTCGACGACCTCTCCCTTTGCTGGGCCTTCAGGCATCGGCTCTTCAAGCAACCTCTTTGGCAAAACGTCGTCCTTGCCGTCGAAGCCGTACATGTTCATGATCACTCTCTCGAGGTTGTATATTCTCTCTCCGATAAGCATCACATCGTCGCTCGTGAGTTCTCTTCCCGTAACTGCAGATAGCAGGTAAGCGTAGTCCTCAGCTCCTAAAGCAAACGTCGTAAAGAGACAGTTTACGGCTGAATTAACAACGCAAGTTAAGTCTTGGAACGCTTTAACCCACATAGCCTTTCCTTCGTACGTTAGTGGGTCAATCTTCTCTGGACTGCCAAGTATCTCCGGAGAAATCGTGTAGCCTGTAACGTGACATCCACCCCTATTGGCGGTGGCGTAGTTCAGCCCTATTCCCTTTGCACCTCTCGGATCGTAAGCCGGCAGTTCGAGCCCCTTCACGCTCATGGAGAGATCAGGACAGCCGAACATTTCAGCAAGCCTCTTGCTGCCAAGAGCAAGGTACTTTCCGAATCCGCTCTTGTAAGCGGTCCTCCAAACCATCTCAACAACAGCAGCGGCGTTTCCGAACCTCAGATCGATTCCCTCGAGCATCTCCTCCGGCACACAACCTTTCTCCACAAGTTCCATCGCACACGCTATTGTAGAACCCATGCTTATTGTATCCAAACCAAGTTCGTCGCACAGGTGGTTCGCCTTAATTATGGCGTCGAGCTCCTCTATGCAAGTGCTACCTCCAAGCGACCAGATCGATTCGTACTCGGGCCCCTCGGAGTACTTTATCTGGTATGGGCCGCTCTCTACCTTCGTAACTCTCGCACATCCTATCTGGCAGCCCCAACACGCTCCATTTCTTATCAAGTACTTCTCTGCCAGTGTCTCCCCACTTATCGCATCAGCCTTTGGATGCACACCAGTCTGCCAGTTCTTAGTTGGGAATATTCCGGCGTTGTTGATTATGTTAACCAAAATCGCAGTGCCGTACCTCGGCAAACCTTCACTCGTAACCGGATGGGACTTTATCTTGTCTATTGCCTTCTTGACTAGCTCCTTGTACTTCTCCGGCTCTGCTGGCTCGGGTCTCTCGCTTCCTCCGACTACTATGGCTTTTAAGCCTTTACTCCCCATTATCGCTCCCACGCCGGTCCTCCCGGCAGCTCTATGATCGTCGTTCATTATCGCTGCAAAGAGAACTCCGTTCTCTCCTGCAGGACCTATGCAGGCGACGCTGCACTTCCCGTACTTATCCGTAAGAATTTTCGTTGTGTCGAAGGTCGTTCTACCCCAGAGGTGAGAAGCTGACTTTATCTCCGCCCCACCATCGAACACCTCGAGGTAAACTGGCTCCGGGGAAGCGCCCCTTATGATTATGGCGTCAAATCCGGCAAACTTCAAATAGGGGCCCCATTTACCTCCAGAGTTAGCACTAGCAACCGAGCCCGTGAGAGGGGACTTAAGAGCCATCACGTGGTACCTGCCTGACGAGGGAAACCTCGCTATCCCAGTCGCTGGGCCGGTGGCGAAGACGAGAACATTCTCCTCACCAAGAGCATTCACATCCTTTGGTGAAAGCCCTTCTTTAGCGTACTCTTTTAGAGTTTCGTAGAGAATAGCTGTAGCATAACCTTTACCGCCTAGGTACTTCTCAGCTATTTCCATATCTGTTCTCTCGACTCTAACACTACCCTCGCTGAGGTTTACATCGAGAACTCTACCCATGTACCCCATAATTTGCAGTTAGCTTCAAAATATAAATAGCTGGTTGTGAATGATTGTTCAAAACGCTCGGTTTTCGCTGAGTCTCAGCGAAAAGTGGTAAATTGTTTGTAATAGCTATTGAAGCTTTGGCCGTGTTGTGAAAATACACTTAAAGATTTATAGATTCTCGAATATCTCGGCGTAGACTTCTGGTTCGAGTTCTTCGGCCCTTCTTTCTCCGTATTTCTTTACAATATCTTCTGGAACTTCGAAACCTCTTTTTCTGAGTAAACAAAAAGCCTTCGAAAGCCTCTTTCTCCGCATAGAGAAGCAAACGGTCACGAACTCGGAAAATCGTTTTACATCCTCGACCTTTATTTCGGGATCGGGCAAGAACCTGACGATAGCGGAGTCGACCTTGGGGGGTGGGTGAAAGTTCTTTCTGTTAACGACTTCCAAAACTTCTGGGGTTGCATAGGCTTTGACTATCACGCTTATTCTTCCGTACTCCTTCCCCCTCCTCGCAACTAGCCTTTCAGCGAACTCTTTTTGGTACATTACTACTGCCAGTCTGAAGTTACACCCGAGCAGCTTGAATGTTAGGGGGGAGGATATTGAATAGGGGATGTTTGAAACGAACTTCGTGAATGAAGGAAACTCGACTTTTAGAGCATCTCCCTTTAATACCACAAGTTTTCCTGATTCTACGCTTTCTCGAAACTTCTTTCGCAATAGATCTACGAACCTGCTATCAACCTCTACGCCAAAGACCTTTCCAGCCTTTTCGAGAAGTTTCTCTGTAAGAACTCCAGTTCCACACCCCACTTCGAGAACGATGTCTGAATCGCAAACTTCAGCGTATTCTACCATCCTGTATGCAATTCTTTTATTTTTCAATATGTGCTGATCTCTCGACCTGTAAAGTTTCATGTTTTGTCTAAACGGTTTTGACTTTTTTTGTCTAAACGGTTTTGACTTTCAACTTGGAGGCTCTGCGCAAACAAACTGCGTGAAAAAATTACGTGAAAAGTCTGTACTTGACATCTGGATTTTTGAGTTCGTAGATTATTCTGCTAACTATCAGCTTCGCAGGGTGCGCGATTCTCACTCTTTTCGCTATGTCGTCAAAATTTTTGAATGGTTCTTTCTTTCTCTCTTCAAGTATCGCCCACATCGTCTTCTTTCCTATTCCCGGCAACAGCTCGAGCTGGTGCAGTCTCGTTGTTATGGATTCGGCTTTGTTGAAGAATTCCACGTACTTCTGCTCGTTCTGCTTTACTATGTGTTCGAGGACGTACGGCAGCTCAGACTTCGCAGCGGGAGTTAAATCGTCGTATCTGAGTTTCCTCTTTATCTTGTTGACAATGTCTCTCTCCCCTTTTCCTATGTAAAGTCTATCCATTATCAGGGGCGACTTATCTTTCTTTATGCTTACCTCAAGCAGGGTGAAGTAGTTTTCTCCCACAAGCTGGGCGAGCGGCTCTCTCTTGTGTATAGGTCTCTTGTCGTCCGGATGTCCGTACGGCAGGAAGTCTATGACGTAGGCGTAGTCTTCGAGCTTTTTCTCCTTTTTTCCCAGTTCTTTTCTCTCTCCTCTAGCACTTCTCGGTGCTCTGAAATCTCTGCCTGTTCTTTCGTATCTTCTGCTGTCCATCGCAACCCCTCTTCCATGCGAAGTGCACTAACTATATATAACACCATCGCCGCCGTCTCTTCTTCTTTAGTCTTCAACGACATAGTTGTTATTAGTTGGATTTGGGTTGTACGGCTAAACGGATGAAACGAAAATTATATGTATCAGAAATTGTAGAAATATGAGTAAAAATTAATTTTAGTTTAAATTTTAGAAATTTAAACTGTAAAGCTTATGTTGTCTATGTCGTTGAGCTGATTGAGTATCTGGTCGACATTTTCGAGCGTCGTGTTGAGAGTCTTCTCGAGCTGCGTTACATTCTGAGAGCTTGGATTACTCGCTGAGGGACCTGAGGGTGTCGATGTAGCCGGTGTGGTGGGTGTGGGAGCTGTCGGTCCTGCAGGGGGTGTCACTCTACCCTTCTGGGCGCATCCCATGCTGAACGCCGCCACCGCCACCAGAACTACGAGCAGAGCGATTTTAATCGAGGCCTTCATTAGCTCCCACCCCCTATCTCTATTTCAACGCTTCCACTCAGTACTTCCTTCTGGATTCCCTGCTGTGCCACGTTTTTGTACATGTACGTTCCGTTCCCGCTCAGGTACGCCTTGCCCTCTCCTTTGACGAACATGTGGATGCTCTCACCACTGACCTTTACTGTTACATTTCCTCTGAAAGTAGCCTTACCACTTCCCGTTAGAGTTCCGTTTACAGTTGTGAAGCCTGTTACGTTCACGAGTTCTCCTGTATAAGTTATCGTGGCGTTGGTGGCAGTTACTACCACTACACCGCTGCCGCTGAACTCGAATGTTCCGTTGCCCATCACGTTGAGCTGGCCTGTGTTACTGCCAGTCCAGTTCATCCCGGTTTGATTAGTAGCGTTCTGCATTATTTCTCTGCCGTGCATGTTGACTTCCCTGACTACCTGTCTTGCATCCAAGAACGCCTCTCTGAGGAGTTTGACTGCCTCCTTTATGTCTTCTCTCGCGGCAACCACATCTGTGCTGACCTTGCTCTTCGCATCCTCTATCAGACTTTTGGCCTGCTGAACTTTTGCGTTGTAATCGCTGAGCAGTGTACTATTCTGTGCAATTTCCGACAGTTTGTCTCCGAGCTTCTCGGCTACATTGACGACCCTCTCAAGCTTTGCTATGGCAACTTCCTCAGCAACCTTGCTGACAACTCTCTTGGCGTCTCTCCACTGTTCCCTGAGTTCTTGGACTACCTGCTTGAGCTGCTGAGGAGTCTCGCTCTCGTTTACGAGCTTGAGCTTCTGTTCAAAGTTTATCTTTTCCTGCTCGAGCTGTGCGACTAGCTTGTCCTTGAGTGTCTCATTGAGGTTTGAATTCAGTATCGCTGCCTCCATTCTGTCGAACCACCTGAGCACGAGGTTTCCAGCAACAAGGCAGAACTTCTTCTCATGGCTGAAATCTAACTTGCCTTCCATCTTGAGCTTCATGTATTCGTGCTTTAACTTCATGTACTGCTCCTTTGCCTTGACGTAGGCCTCTTCGATCCCTCTGAAACCTCCTACTCTCTTTATCCTCTCTTCGACCTTTATTCTGAGCTCCTTGTTTGCTCCAGCGTTCTTCTCTCTCGTTCTAACTTTCTCCATCGTACCGTTCATTGTTCCGTTCATCCTGACCATACCAGCCATGGAGTTGCTGGCGTTGCAAGCATGTGCGAACATTTTGTTACATGTACATGGGTGATTGCAAGTTGAATTCATGTTCATACAGGTTTTATTTGTACAAGCAGTGCCGTTTGAATTGCATGGGGTGTGAAGTATCTTGTTCTTCAAGACTTTGTTCATTTTCGATGGAGCGCATGTTGAAGTTGGCATTGGTATCGCTGGAGTGGAAGTTTCAGTGGGCATTGGTATTGCAGGCGTCGTCGTCATTGGCATTGGAGATGGAGTGGATACAGGGGATGGAGTTGGTGTCTCAGTTGGAACGGGAGCAGGTGTTGGTGTAGATACTGGTGTCGGCATTGGAGTTGCCGTAGTCGTAGGCAGAGTCGTTGATATGGGTGTTATAGGTGTTTTTACTGTCGGGTGCATTGCAGCCGCGAACCCCACTCCAAGGGTCGCGATTGCCACCACGACCAACCACACCAGACTTTTCCTCATCTCGCATCACCTCACTCGAGAGTTCTCACGGGAAAATATATGCATTCTTTTTATTCTGGAATTAATTAAAATTCAGGTGGATTTCTAAAGCTTTACAAAGCTTTATCGCGGTGTTTTTACCTTGAATTTCCCTGTTAATCTTTTTTTCGCGGATAAACGACCTTTTGGCTCTCTTTTGGGTGATAAAGTTTTTGTGAGTTGGTTAGTTGGAGTCATGATCAACACAGGGTTAGACTGCGAGATAAACTCATAAAATTTGCAGAAGCAGTGAGATAAAACTAAAAATAAAAATTTAATTCTGGACTATCAGGCCTTCAGAGCGAGTTTTATGTCTTCGGCCTTGACGGTCTTCCTTCCGGCGTGCTTTGCTACTTCTATGGCCCTCTTGGCGACTTGGGTCGCCCACTCCTCGAGTATCTCTGCCATTGCCTCTCTCGCATCTTCACTAACCCTCTCTGCACCAGCTTTCCTGATAATCCTGTCTATTGGAGCAATGGGCAGCTCTCCCATACTTATTCACCCCCTCGGCCAATTTTCTGGCTTTTCAAATATATATAATTTTCGTTTGATGCCCATTCTGCAACCTTCTTTTTACCTCAGCAAAAACGTAAGAAATGTTGTGAAAAAATGGGTGAAATGCCACGGGTATCTGTGGAGTTTAGACAAACTTGATGCTCAGATCCCTCATACCCGCCCTTATGGCCACGTTTATTAGCAGAGGTGTTACGCTCTCTACGAGTCTCGAGGAGCTAAGAGGTCCGGCATCTAAGGCCCTCAAACCGTCTATTGAATTGACAATCTCCATAACAACTTCTTTTGCACTTTTTTCCCCACAAACGGGGACATCCCAGCTGAAAACGGCCTTCATGTCAGCAAACTTTTTGGCTGGTATCGTGTGAAAGGCAGACGCTACCTGAGAGTTGTGAAGTATGGACGCTATTTTCTCAGCAGCAGAACCTTCGGGGGGAGGAGAGTAGTAGAACGTTTTGCCTTCTTTCTTCATGGGTACGGCAGGAGAAACAACTATTTTTCCCTCGAGTACATCTTTCAGAGATTCAGCTGTTGAAAAAACGTGTTCGCACGGGATGGCGAGGATTGCGACATCGCAGAGCTCGGAAGCTCTTCTGTTGTCTGCGTATTCTATTTCGTTTTCGTAACCCATACTTTTTAGAATAGTTTCGTATTCCCTTGCCTTTTCCTTTGCCTTCTCTTTGTTTCTTGAGCCAACGATCACATCATAACCAGCTATGGACAGCCTCATGCTCAAACCCACGCCTATGTTACCCGTTCCCCCGAGAACCGCTATTTTCATCTGCGATATTTCTGATTCCCGCTATTTAATCGTTGAGGTTTTGTTCTGAGTTACAGACTAAACTGGTAGAGTCGAGAAGTCTGGCTGGAAGTATGCGGTAAGTATCTAAGATTAAAGATTAAAAATTTAAACAACAAAATAAAAGTTACAGAGACTGCAGGTTCTCAACAACGGCCTCAGCGAACTCCCTTGTTCCAACGAGATTTCCTCCCACGTGCCTGTGTATGTCGTAAGTCACAGTTCCGCTCTTTATCGTCATCTCCACGGCCTTCTTTATCATCTCCGCCCCGTCCTTCCAGCCGAGGTATTCGAACATCAGCGCTCCGCTCAAGATTTCTGCGGTCGGATTCACCTTGTTCTGTCCAGCATACTTCGGAGCAGATCCGTGAACCGGTTCAAAAACGCCCATTCCATCTCCGATGTTCGAGCCTGGAGCAATTCCAAGCCCTCCTACGAGTCCGGCAGCGAAGTCACTCATGTAGTCTCCGTTCAGGTTTGGCATTGCTAACACGTCGTACTCAGCTGTCCTCGTCAAGAGCTGCTGGAACATGTTGTCTGCTATCCTGTCCTTTATCACTATCTTACCATCAGCCTTCCCATCGTACTTCTCCCAGAGCTCCTCTTCAGTTATCGTTACATCAGCAAACTCCTCTCTCGCAACCTCGTAACCCCAGTCCCTGAAAGCTCCTTCAGTGTACTTCATGATGTTACCCTTGTGGACAAGCGTTACACTCTTCCTCCCGTTCTCTATTGCATACCTGATTGCCAATCTTACGAGCCTCTTCGTTGCAAACTCGCTTATCGGCTTTATTCCAATTCCTGAGTCTTCCCTCACCTTTACTCCGAGGGTTGAGAGGAACTCTATCAGCTTTTTGGCCTCTTCGCTGCCTCTGGGCCACTCTATCCCGGCGTAAACATCTTCGGTGTTCTCCCTGAATATTACGACATTGACCTTCTCCGGGTTTTTGAGTGGACTTGGGACCCCCTCTATGTAGTAGACTGGCCTGACGCAGGCGTAGAGGTCGAGAGTTTGTCTTATGGTAACATTCAGACTTCTGTAGCCCCCTCCCACGGGAGTCGTTAGAGGGCCTTTTATCGCGATCCTGTACTCTCTTATGGCGTTGAGCGTATCCTCCGGAAGATATGAACCGTACAGCTTGTAAGCCTTCTCTCCCGCGTAGATTTCAAACCAAACAATTTCTTTTCCTATCTTCTCCGCAGCTGCACTGAGAACTTTCAACGCGGCGGGAACTACGTCTCTCCCTATTCCGTCACCCTCTATAAAAGGTATAACTGGGTTGTCTGGCACAATGAGCCTTCCATCGACATACTCTATCTTCCTGCCCTCCTCCGGAGGCTTCAGCATTTCGAACTCCATGGGGCTGAGTGCGAAGACTTGTTTATGATTTTTCTGTTTCTCATTCGCACTCTTAGGTTTTCTTCATCAGATAGTAGTACCACCCCGGCCTTCCCTGATAGACGCCAATAACCTTGTAGCCGTGCTTCTCTACCTGAGATAGAGCCCTGACAGTAGTAACGACGTAGTCGAACCCCGGAATCCAGTGACTTGAATACGCGATGTAATAGTGCCGTAAGTACCAGGGTAGAGGCCAGTAGTCGTTCTTGGGCTCGTATATTAGCACGCTGTGTCCTTCTTTCTTCAACTGGACTATATTGTTTGCGAGCTTGACTATGCTCGGCTGAGCTTGGATGTAAACTAAGTCCTCCTTCCAGTTGTTGTAGTCTATGTAGCAGAGGTGTACGGCAACAGCAGCTGTTGCGACCATGGCTATCGCCAGAGCGACTTTCGTCTCCTTTCTGTCCCTGTAGTATATCGAGCCAAGCAGAGCCATCGGAGCAACCATGTGAACCACTAACCAAGGCACTTTGTGGTTCAAGACATGGTAGGCTATCAGGGACATTACCGCCCAATAGAACGCTAGAGCTTCGAACCTGCTTGGCAGCTTCTGCAGAAGCCTCTTTACGAATACTATTGTCCCGCCGACGAAGAGACCTAGGCTCAGAAATTCGTACTTAATGAATATCTTAGTGTAAAAGTAGATCGGAGCCCAATGATCTCTCATTTCGTGCATTTTCAGCCAGTACTCTATCGCACCAAAAGTTCCCTCGTAAAGACCGTATGGCCTTCTGAAAGCGGTTGTGTAAAAGAAAGCGAAGACGAATGTGTATATCACAACGCATCCGATTAAAGTAGCTATCTTGTCTTTGTTCCACCTGAAAAGCTTATCCTTTACGTAGGAAAGACCATCTTTATATACACCGTAAACAAGTGGGAAGGTCAGGAAAATGAAGAGATAGATGTAAGCGTTCTCCTTCGAGCATACCATTAGGGCGAGGAAAAAAGAGCTTGTAAAGGCGTAGCGAGATTTTGAAGTTTCTGTGTACCTCAAGTAGCAATAAATTGCTGCGATGAAACATGGAACGAGGATCATGTCGTTTCTCATGTACCTCGAGTAGTACAGGATCGCAGGGGAGAATATGAGAATGAAGACGAATATATAAACATTTTTACCCATCCACCTCTTGTAGAGTAAGGCGAACAAAACACCCATAACACTGAATAGAGCTATGATCATCCTACCGTTAAAGATGGAATCTCCGAACAGATAGAACACGGCTGCAGAAATGTGGTAGAGGAGGGGACCATGGTATGTTGGGTCGTAGTGGTATTTGCCTGTCTTTTCTAGCACGTAAGATAGCCAAGCGTGAATACTTTCGTCATGATCTACTGGCCTCGCGGAGAGAGCGTAGATCCTCGTTATCAGGCAGAGTAGCAAGACAAGCACGATGACCTTCTTACTTGGCAATGCTTTCGACATTGCGTGGAGATCTGGATGCCGGGACAAAAACGTTTTGTTACTCGCACTATCGTTTGTTTGGTATTTTTGCATGGATCGCCGGAAAGGATTTAATTCGATTTAATTCTTCAACGCCAGGAAGGTGTTGAGAATGAAATATGCGAAAGCCTTAGCAATAGTCGTTGTGATAGCACTAGTATACTTAACTCGCCCCATTTGGCACCCGCTATTCATGCTGGTCTACACGAACCCTGCCATAGCGGAGAGTATCATCATCGCTTATCTTGTTTCTGCCATTTTCTGCTACTTCTACAAACCACCTTACGTTTTCGTCCTTGGGGAGAAGACTAAACGGGTAAAGAAAATCGATGAAACTGAGAGAAAGAACAGAGGTAAGTCTCGTCTTCTCCCGAGTCCAGTAATATTCATAATGGCGTTCTTCCTGATCGTTTTCGTTCTTTTACCTCTGCAGAGCCTGTACACTTCCCTATACCTCTCTCACCACCTCCACTACCAACACATATCCGAGCTGCCAGAAGTCAACCCTAGCGTCGTGAGGATAGTGCCTAAGGTAGTTGGAGATAAGTATGCTATGGACGCTCTCCAGTTCCCTAGATACCAGATCGACAGAGGGGCGATAGTTTTCGTCAACGGAACGCCCTACTGGGGTTACGGCCTGATACCCGACGGCCTCGTAAACATGTTCGTGCTCAAGGACAAGGGAGCAATATACGTGGACATGTCTGCGTTCGGCAAGAGGACGAAGATAGTCGAGAAGGAGATGAGCGTTGGAGAGGGTATGTATATAACTGACAACTATCTCTGGCGGATTTACAGTAGGAAGTACACGGTGGATTGCGAGAAACCTTACTTCGTGCCCCGCAATACTTCTCTTTACATAGCCGTACCCCTGATTGGCTACCAGCTCCACTTCAGGTTTCCCACGTTCTACACTACTCCCTACTGGGCTGGAACAGCCCTTATAGCGTCCAATGGGAGCATAACTATTCTCTCTCCATCGCAGGCTGAAAGGTGCCCCATCCTGAGGGGTCAGAAGCTCTTTCCAGCTGAACTCGCGAGACAGTACGTTGATTCTTTCAATTATGCACATGGGATACTAAACGTAATTTTTTACCACAAAGATCAGTTTGAGATAGCTGACGTGCCCGGGCAGAACAACCAGCAGCCTTTCCTCGTTGCTACCAAACAAGGCTTAAAGTGGATAATTGCGTGCGAGCCGTATGGTCAGTCCTACGGAATATATAGGATATACGTTGTGGACGCGAGGACTGGAAGTATACTAGTGTACCAACCACCTAGCACGAAAGCTCTCATAGGGCCAGTTAGAGCGGTTGACTACGTAAAGCAGGCGATGCCCAAAGTGGACTGGCAGACGATGAGGGCAGTTGAGCCGATACCTGTAGTAGTAAATGGAACGCTTTACTGGCAGGTTAGAGTGATACCTTCCGATGCATCGGGCATAGCGTACGTGGCAATGGTAAATGCGGAGAACCCGAACGACGTGATAGTGCTGAGGAGCTGCGCTGGGGTTAAAGTTTTCCTAGAGAAAGGCGAAGGCTTTAACATAACCTCTATAAGTTTCTCAAAAGTGAACGAGAAAGAAGTAGCTTACTACCTCTTAATTAAAAAGAATGGAATTGTGGTTAGAAAAATACCAGTATACGCCAACGAAAGTGTGGAGGTCATGCCTGCCAGTTCCTGATTTTTTATTGATATTGATTTTTAGATCTCATTTTGGCTTTATTGCTTTATTGGAATTTTATTCTGCTCTTGCTACTTCCTTATTTTTATAGCCCCCTCCGGACAGACTCTGCTACAAACCCCGCACGAAACGCAGAGTGCTGGGTCTATTTTCGGTTTACCCTCCTCAAGATATAGAGCAGGACAGGCAAACTCTTCAACACACTTCATGCACAAGTTGCACTTTTCTGTTACCTCGTACGGTCTGAGCTCCTTACCCTTCCTTTTTGCCTCTCTCCTCCTAAGTATCGCACATTTCTGCTTTGAAATCACTACCGAAACTCCGTCGAAAGTTAAGGCTCTTTTTATCGCATCCTTCAGCTTTTCCACGCTATATGAGTTTACTACCTCAACAAACTCGACACCAATGCCCCTAACGACGCTCTCTATGTCGACTTGCTTGCCCTTACCGCACCCGAACTCCTCTGTTCCAGGGTGGGGCTGGTGACCCGTCATTCCAGTCGTCGAATTATCAAGAACAATTACTGTTATTTTCCTTCCAGTGTGTAGGGCGTTTATCAGTGGGGGAATTCCGGCATGGAAGAAAGTTGAATCCCCTATCGTAGCGAGAACTTTCTCCTCTTCTTTAAGAGCATAACTGAGGCCGCACGCTATTCCCACACTCGCTCCCATGCAGATACAAGTGTCGACGGCAGAGAAAGGTCTGTTTATCCCGAGCGTGTAACACCCTATGTCTCCAGCGAAAGCAACATCTTCGATTTTTCCTTCCTCTTTCAGCTCTTCAACGGCCTTTCTTATGGCGTAGAAAGTGGCTGAGTGAGGACATCCGGGGCAGAAGACGGGAGGTCTAGGAGGTGCAAGCTTTGCAAGCTCCGCCCCCCTTTCTCTCACGGCGTCGTAGTCAACGCTCGT
>JAMOMT010000168.1 GCA_027066965.1 Archaeoglobaceae archaeon | reverse complement strand
CTCCCAGCTCGATCCTGCTCATCTCCGGTATATTTCTTGCTTCTATTCTCAAAACTCTTCCTTCGAAATCGACTTCCTTCACTAACCCCGGGCAGATATACCTTCCTCCGTCGTATATTCCGCACAGAAGGCCATTCATCCACTCCTCCTCGAAAACGGTAACTTCCTCGACTTCGAATATCTCCTTGACAACCTTCAAAGCCTCCTGACTTATATCAGCTTCTCTAACGCACACGTTCAGGAAGTAGCTCCCCTTTTCCGCAAATACAATTTCTCCAAAAACTGAAAGCACATCTAACAACTCTCCGTCCTCTATTCTCTTGCCCCTGAAGAGAGTTGTTCCCCTAAGCGCTGGCGGTCGAACTTCGAACTCCTTTGCTCCCTCGAACCAATTTTTGTAAAGGGAATTCCTTATCTCCAGCCTGCTCTCTCTGTCTCTTTTCTTTGGAACGAAGCTATCAACGAACAAGATCTCGCATCCAGCGTTTTCCAAGTTTTCAGAGTACACGCTTATTGCATCTTCACTCATACCAACGAAAACGATAGCATCTGGCGAGAAAGCCTCAATCTTTGCTAGCTTGTACTCTCTCGCCTTCCTGCCCTTCACCCAGCCCGTTGTGTCAACAACCGTCGGTTTTCCCAACTCTCTCGCCTTCCTGCAAAGCGAGGAAAAGCCTCTAATGCATTTGCTCTCTCTACCCATAGGCGAGATAGTCCCAGTAAAAAACCCGTCGAGCATCTCCACTTCGCTCAGGAAGGGAACACTCTCAGCAACTCCTATTCCCATCGCTCCAGGGTGAGCTATATCGGCTTGACCGATATCTGCATCAATCACGCAAACTTCTCCAGCATAAGTGTTCAGAAGCCACGCAGCAAGGCTACTCTTTCCTGAATCGACTTCCCCAACGAGGAATAATCTACTGAACTCGTCAAGCCTCTCAGACAGCTTTACCCAGCTTTCTGGTATCGTCGATCCTTTTACGGGTATGTAATCTCCAACGACCTCGACTTTCCCGTCTTCTATATAGAGGGGAAAAAAGCTTCTCCTACTAACCTCAACTACTGGGCAGCCGAACACGTAGGCCTTACCTTCTATGACTCTAACGCTTCCTCTGACTATTAGTGTAGTGTCCTTGTCTTCTACTACCCCTGGCTGAGTAGGGGTGTCTTGAGAGGTTGGAGTCATCAGATACAGTTAAAAAAACAGTAAAAAAGCTTTAGCTCTTTGTCGAGTTACCTGTCGAACTTGCGGTGTGAACGACTGGCTTGCCGAGGTGTATTATTACGAGCCTCATCTGTGGTTCAGCGTTCAGAATCTTTGTGAGATTTGTCCCGTCCATTATTGCGACACTCAGGCTCTCGTTGTAGTAGTTCTTAACCCAGTAGTGAACGAACTCCTTAGTTGTGTTATTCGTCTTTATGAACCCACCGGGCTTCGTGAAGTGAATTGCAACGACCTTCTCGAAAAGCGTGCCGTTCATCCTTATTCCAGCAAAGTAGAAGTCTCCGAAAGCAGTTCCGTTGGACTGGAGCAGAGATTCAGCCCTCTTTCCGTAGAAGATAAAAGCTGCATTGAACTCTCCTGGAATCTTTGCCGTGTAATTACCGACGATCTTGGCCATGTTCGTTCCGTTGCCCGTTATTGCTTGGACACTTTCTTTCACCTGTGGTGCAGTACCAACTATTGCTGGAGAGACCTCGGGAGTAGCTGCAACCTCATAGTATCTCCCGTTCACGTTAACATCTTTTACCCACACATCCAAGCCGTTTACATTGATTCTTTCGCCGCTCGCAGTCATCTTGGACATGTTGATGTCTATTAGGTAGAGTAGTCCGTTGGGGTAGAAAGCTACGAGCATTCTCTGGACTGGCGTTGTAAAAGTAACGGGATCGAATAACTCGGAGATCATATTATTGTTCATGACCTTTTGTAAGTAGCTCCAGAGAGTTTCGTTAGTGCAGTTCTTGAGAGAGACGTATATCAACTCGTTAGTCGGGGGAACGCACTTCAACCAGTCCTTGAAACTCTTGAAGTGGTACTTGACTTGTCTTAGTTCTACTTGGTTCGGTCCCATCCCTCTGAACGCTATTGCTATCGCACTACCTATCATTATGAGCGCGAGAAATAACGCAAGGAGTCTCGCTGAGCGTTTTTCGAATTTACCGGGCATGCATGCTTGATCAGACGGAAACAGATAAAGGTTTTGGTGTCTACAAAAGAGCATGAGTCTCCGCGAACTTGAGCGGGTGCTTGAGCGCATCGAGAGTAGGAGCTTGTGTGGACAGTGTCCCTTGAAACATTCGAAACCGCTTCTCTTCAAGCTGGATAGAGAAGTTAGTGTTGCTGTGATAACTGAGGGGCCGAACAGAGAAGATCTGAGGTAATAGCATCATAAACCAATCATCCAATGTACACCTTTCCTTTTCAGCTCTATTCGGTTGCAAGTTTAGACCAATGGAAAACACCACAGCCTACTGAACTCACCTTAGAAAGTGCTTTGAAGCTGGCAGGGATGGCAAAAGATTCGTGGATAAGAAAACAGCCGGTCGTGCTGTTAAAATTTGCAGCAAAGCGTACTTGCTGGACGAATTGAGAGCCGTAAAACCGGAGTTGGTGGTGGCTGTTGGCGAATCGGTAAAAGATTATTTTTACGATGTCTCAAAAGACAGGAGATTGAAAGGTGGGATTACGGAAGTCTTTATGAGGAACATCATCAAAAATGCCAGGGTTGGCGATCTTGAATTTGATTTTGCCGTAGTTCCTCATCCGAGCGGTCAGAACAACTGGCTCTGGCAAGAGATAAATATCTATGGGAGTCGAAAGAAATCATTGAAGGAGTGGGGGGCGAATACTTGAGTTATTAACTTAACGACTGACCAAATCACCACAGCTTTACCCTTTCGAAAAACCCTCCTCTTTCGACCGGTATTAAGGCGTCTGGAGCCAAAATCACCTCCTCTCCAGAACACATCCTGAGAACCTCGAGAACTTGGGCAGAGCACAGCATCGCGTAGCACATCGGGTTTTCCGGGCGTAACCTCTCAACTTCTCTTATGGTCTTCAAGACTTCCACCCTTTTTAGGTCCTCCGGTAGAACTGATGTCACAGCGGTGGGTATGAAGAGTGCTCCGAGCCTTTCCGCAGCTTTCGCTGCTATCTCGCAGTACCTGTGAGCAATTATCACATCGCACCCCCTCATCGCCCTCGTGAATCCGTCGACGCTCAACTCCTCGGCGAGCACCGACACTATCAGCGTTTTACCCTTTGGATGAAGGACGTCGTAATCGCTGGCATCATCCATGCAAAGAGAAACGTCCCTGTAAACGTCCTGAGGGGTTATAAAATCCCCGATGTACCTAACAGTCCCAGCTCCAACCCTCCAGAGCATTTCCGCAACCATTCTACTGCAAACAACTCCAACGCTGAGCTTTTCCAGCCCCTCAGCCTTCAGCTTTGTTGTGTAGTCGAGCAGTTCGAACATCAGCCTAGAGTTCCGGATAAACTTTTAACGTTTTTCGCCCCGTTTTCTGTTACAGCAGTCCAATAACTCAAGTGGAACAACTTTTTAATAACGCCTTTCCCGCTTTGGAGCTGTGAAAGACGAGAGAGAGCTGGAAGAGCTGAAGGACGTCGTAATGAAGTACGTCGCTGCTAACGCTGCGAAGTACGGTAAACCGAACGAGAAGGCTGTGATGGGTAAGATAATGGCGGAAATGCCAGAAATGAGGAAGAGAGCAAAGGAAGTGCTCGAACTCGTGAAGGGGTGCATAGCGGAGTTCGAGAACCTGAGCGAGGAGGAAAAGAAGAAGCTGATGGAGTTTGCTGAATCAGACAGGAAAGAAAAGGAAGAAACCAGAGATAAAAAGCTGCCAGAGCTGCCTAAAGCTGAGAAGGGCAAAGTCGTCATGCGTTTCGCCCCAAACCCGAACGGCCCGCCAACTCTCGGTTCTGCGAGGGGGATGGTCGTAAACGACGAGTACGTGAAGATGTACGATGGAAAGCTGATTATAAGGTTCGACGACACGGATCCGAGGACGAAGAGACCCTTGCTTGAGGCCTACAACTGGTACATAGAGGATGCGGAGTGGCTGGGAGTAAAGCCCCACGAAGTCGTCTACGCTTCCGAGAGGATTCCGATTTACTACGAGTACTGCAAGAAGCTTTTGGAGATGGGGAAGGCATATCCCTGCTTCTGCTCTAAAGAGGAGTTCAAGAAATACAGGGATGCTGGAGTCGAATGCCCTCATAGAAACACTCCGGCTGAGGAAGCTCTTGAGGTATGGGAAAAGATGCTCTCTGGAGAGTATAAAGAGGGAGAGGTTGTAATCAGGGTAAAGACGGACATGAAGCACAAAGACCCGGCGATAAGGGATTGGGTGGCATTTAGAATAATCGAGGCTGACCACCCCCTCGTTGGAGATGCTTACATAGTCTATCCGACTCTCGACTTCGAATCCGCTATAGAGGACCACCTGCTCGGGATAACGCACATAATAAGGGGTAAGGATCTGATCGACTCGGAGAGAAGGCAGCGCTATATATACGATTACTTTGGCTGGGAGTATCCGGTAACGAAGCACTGGGGGAGAGTAAAGATCCACGAGTTCGGAAAGCTCTCGACGAGTGAAATAAGGAAGAGGATCGAGAAGGGAGAGTTTGAGGGCTGGGACGATCCAGCTCTGCCGACGATAAGGGCGTTCAGGAGGAGGGGGTTTAAGGCTGAGGCGATAAGGGACTTCCTACTCTCGCTCGGAGTTGGGGAGAACGACGTTGCGGTTAGCTTGAAGAACCTCTACGCTGAGAACAGGAAGCTCGTTGACAGGGAGGCGAGCAGGTACTTCTTCGTGTGGGATGCCGTGAGTGTTGAGATTGAGGGACTGCCGGAGGTGAAAAAGGTCTCAGTGCCGAGAAAGCCGGACGGTAGCGAGTTCAGAGAGCTCACCGGCAGCAGCGACATACTGCTTTCCGGAGACGACTGGGAGAGGTTTGAGGAAGAAGATGTCATCAGGCTGAAGGACTTCTGCACGGTCAGAGTGAAGGACAAAGAGGGGAAGAAGCTCGAGTTCCTCGACTGGGAGATGCTGCCCGAAGTTAAGAAGGGTAGAAACATCGTTCACTGGCTGAGCTGGGAGGATGCAATCGTTTGCGTGGTGTTGGGAGATAAGCCAAGGCTTAAGTGGGGCGGGTTCGTTGAGAAGAACGCTGTCAGTGATGCGGGTAATGTCGTGCAGTTCGAGAGGTTTGCGTTCTGCAGGATAGAGTATGCGGATGAAGAAAGACTGAGGGCGGTGTATACGCACCCGTAATTATTCATAGAAGTTCCGCTATTTTTTCTATCAGCTTTTCCACATTCTTTGTGTGGTGTTTTAAGGTCATGGGATATACATAAATGTTTTATAGTGTTTGTACAGTATCTTTATGGGTGATTAAAATGAGATGTAAAATTTGTAAACAAGAAATTAGGGGACGTCCCATTTTTTATCCACAAGGTTTGGGGGATACATATCTGTGAAAATTGCTTTCACTATCTTCAAAATGCTAAACCTTCTGAAGTAGTTGATGTTTATTGGATTTATGCGTTAAGGAAAAGGGGATGTACCCAAAACAAACTTCTAGAAGTGGAAAGTGGTTAATATTTGTTGATCCTGTGATTGGACTAATGAGGTGGATGTAAAAAGAATTCGTGAAGAACTTAGAAAACTTGGTGTGAGGAACAAAATACCATATAAATCTGACGAAGATACACTAAGAGGGGGATACAGGGTAACCGGACACACAAGAATAAGTAAATACTATGAATAATTATCGTTTGAAATAAATTTCAAATATATAAAAAACACTCCACCGAAATTAAACCCTTCTTATCCCGATAACCACCTTTTCCCCCTCTATGCTCCACTCCTTGACGTACCAGTCCTCCTCGCTCTCGAACTTGTAGTCGAATCTCAGTTCCTTAGCTCTGACTTCTCTCGCTATGTAGTCGCTCCAGCCCTTCACAAACTCCTCACTGCAGCTCAAAGCCACGTCGATGAACTCTTCAACGTTCAGATCGAGCTCCTTCCTCATCTCCTGAATCCTCCTGACTATCTCCCTCGCTAAACACTCTCTCCACAGCTCTTCATCCATCTCCGCGTAGAGGTAAACCCTCCCGCCGCTGAACTCCGCATCGACATAACCCTTTGGCAGCTTGTACCTGACATCTATTAGCGAAGCTGGTAGTTCCCTACCTTCGAACTCGATCTTCCCAAAACTGACGATTTCATCTACATCTTTTTCGCTCAGGGAGGAAACGAACTCAGCAAACGCCTTTATCCTGTCTTTGAGCAGAGGCCCAGCCTCTCTGTAGTTCACCTGTGCTTTAGCTCTCTTCTCGAAGCTCTCGACGTATC
>JAMOMT010000167.1 GCA_027066965.1 Archaeoglobaceae archaeon | reverse complement strand
CCTTGAAAACGTCCGTTTCCTGCGTCCTCTTCGCAGTAACTACGTCCTCCAACCTTATCTCCTTCTTGCCTTCAGCAATAGCCTGCAAGTCGTTTATCGCAGCTCTTAGGTCTCCTCCAGAGTTTACGGCTATCTCCTCGAGAGCTCTCCTGTCCGCCTTTATTCCTTCCCTCGCACATATCCTCTCGAGAACTGCCACTATCTTCCTTTTGTCGAGTCTCTTGAACTGTATCATCTCGCACAGACTTCTAAGCTCAGCAGAGAGGTTGTAAGGGTCGTTTGCTGTCAGAATTATCGGCTGTCTAGGTCTCTTTCTCAGAATTCTTATTAATGCCCCTTCTCCTCCGAAGTCCTCCTTCTTGTGGATGTTGTCAACTTCATCAAGTATTATGAGCTTGAGCTTACCCTCTTTTGAAGAGTAAAATTCTCCCTCGTCGCTTATCGTTTCGTTAAACGCACTCTCACCTACTATCCTGTATATGACTTGCCAGTTCCTCTGGTCGCTTGCGTTGAGCTCCACCACTTCCCAGCCGAAACTCCCCGCTATTGCGTGGGCGAGAGAGGTTTTTCCAACCCCCGGGGGGCCGGCGAGAAGCAAAGGTTTTTGCGGCTCACCCATCTCCCACTTCTTCGCCCACAGCCTTACTTTTTGAATCACGTCTTTGGGAGCTATTACCTCTTCGAGCTTCTTAGGTCTGTACTTTTCGACCCACAGTTCCTTCGCCATTTACACTTCTGGCTTTACCTCAAACTTTTTAGCATTTTGCTTTCTGAAGTTTGAGACTTCGTTTAACTGATGTTGTTGGAGCTCTTTAGCCCATCAGTATGTTTAAGTTACTTGAGTTTCCTGTACATGTAAACTGATGACTTTGACGACCGCTAGTAAACAACCACTAACCAGCTAATCAACTATCAACTGCTACTAAATAAAATAAATAATAACATATAAACTATACCAGAGAAGTAACTAAAGAGTTAAGAATAGCCAGCACGTACACTCAGCATGCTCGATATCCTTAGAGTCGAAGCAGCGAAGGCGGCTGAGAGAATAAGAAAGGCCGATAGCGTTCACATCTTCACCCACTATGACGCGGATGGGATAAGCAGCGGAGCCATACTTGCCACAGCCGTCAGCAGGCTGGAGAAGCAGTTCCACGTAACATTCTTTAAGGGTCTAAATACGGTGCCGGACACCGAAGCTGACCTTATAATTCTGTCGGACATGGGCAGCGGGTATCCCGACATAGTTTCGCAGATAGAGAAGGACGTGGTTATAGTCGACCACCACACTCCCGTCGGGAGAATTGAGAAGGAGAACGTGGTTCATGTTAACCCTCACCTTGCCGGGCTTGATGGAACTTACGAGCTGTGCGCGAGCGGAGCTGCGTTCGTAGTTGCTGATTGTTTGGGAAACAATGACGATTTATCGGCAGTTGCAATGGTTGGAATGTTGGGGGACAAGCAGAAGATGGTGGGAGGTAATGCTGAGATAGTCAGGAGAGGAGTGGAGTCTGGCTATATAGAAATTAAGAAGGGACTTAACTTACACTCCGGCAAGCTGAGGGAGGTTTTAACTCTCTCCACTGAACCTTTCCTCGATTTTTACGGAAAAGAGGACGAACTCGAGGAGTTTCTCAGTAAGCTTGGATTTACGGGAGAGGAGGAGATGGATGAGCTTGAAGAGGAGGAAATCAGAAAGTTGGCGAACGCTATAGTTCTAAGGCTGCTCAAGCAGGGGGCTTACGAGGGAGTCATTGAAGAGTTCATAGGCAGAAGGTTCTTGCTTAAGAACGAACTGATAGAGAACGCTGTTACCTACACCGATGTTGTGAACGCATGTGGGAGAGCAGCTGCGTGCAGCGTGGGCTTTGCGATATGTGTAAAGGATGACAGCTATCTTGAAAAGGGATACCGAATATGGAAGAAGTTTCAGATCGAGCTTCTTGAGGAGGTTGCAAGGAGGAGAGAGGAAGTTAAGGAAGGAGAGTGCATAAGGTACATTGTAATGGAGAACGCTCCTTCTACCGGGCCAGTGGCGACGATACTTTCGAGGTATATTTTCTCGGACAAGCCTTTTATAGCAATTAACATCAAGAACGAATCTGCTAAAGTTTCGTCTAGGGCAAACCCCAGGATTAGGGTCGATCTGGGAGAAGCCATGAGAGTTGCCGCTGAGAAGGTTGGCGGGAGAGGAGGTGGCCACAGCGTTGCAGCCGGGGCAATGATTCCTTCCGAGAAGGTGGAGGAGTTCGTTAAAGAGGTGGATCGCATTTGCTGTGCGATGCTGAACTCTTCTTGGAGCTAGATGAAAGAGAAAACGACGTAGTGGCGGAGGTAGTCGCCAGAGCCCTGAGAGTTGACGATCCGGAGTGGTGTAAAACTGAGGCAAATGGTAGTAAGGTCGTAGTTAGGATAAGGACTGAGAGGATTGAGAGTTTGCTTTCGGCCTGCGAGGACTACTTCAGGACTATAAGAGCGGCTATTGGCACTCTAGAAGCCTTAAATTGTCTTTAGTGTTTAGTTGGTGGTGGGTAGTGGTTGTAGTGGCAGTTAGTTGTTTTGGACGATAATATATTAAAATTAAATTTAAGGTAAGGTGATAGAAATGGAAATCTACTGCGACGTTTGTGGTGAGGAAACCGAGCACGAGCTCATAAGGGCAGACAAAAACCTCTACAGATGTAAAGTGTGTGGTAGCGTCGTTGAGCTAAAGCCCGAGAAGAAGATGGAGCTGAGGGCGATAATAAGCTCTGGTCCCCAGTCCGAAAGGGGGAAGCTGAGGGTAAGGCCGGATGACGTGCTCGAAGTTGGAGACGAGGTTGTAGTTGAGGTGGAGGACGGCTTTAAGGTTGGAGAGATAACATCTCTCGAGTTCAGCAACGGTGCGAGAGGGGAATCTGCTCAAGCCAAGGACGTTTCTACGGTCTGGCTGAGGGACGTTGGAGAGGTTGTCGTTAAGATGAGCCTACACAAGGGACCCATAACGACTCCGTATAGGACTCTCGTCTCCGGAGACACGGAGTTCGAGGTTGGCGAGGTCCTTGAAATAAACAGGAGGAGGTTCAGGATTACGAGGATTAAGCTCATAAACGGGAGACTGCTCAAGAAGGAGGGCGATATTGCTGAAGCCAAGGATATAAGGAGGATATACGCCGTTTACGAAGCTGGCAAGAGAAACAGAACGGGTAAAACGGGCAGGAGGACTGGTGGAGGTGGAAATAGAGGTAGAAGAACAAAATAACAAATTAAGCTAAATTAAATCCTAAAATAATAAATATATAAAAAACTAAAAAAGCATGCCAGAGAAACCAATTAGGCTTAGGGACGTTGTGAAATTCAGGGAGTGTTACTTCTCTGTGGTCTCCTATTTCAACGACCCTGTAAAATGCCTGCTCAGGTACGTTCCTGAGAATCTCTACAGAAAAGTCCTGAAACGCAAGCCGGAGGCTGAGAAGGTAAGGGGGAGTTACGTCAAGCTCGATCACGACGAGGCTCTTAACTTCTTCATGGAGCACGTTAAAGACGGCATATTTCTTCTCCCTCCTGGCGATGTCGAGGTTTTCAAACCTGAAATCTTAACCCCGAAGTTGGTTGAGAGAGATAATGTCCTCAGAAAAGTTTACGACCTCTTTTCAGTGCCCGAGGGATTCAAGGGGGTAACTGGTTCTCGCCTAATAGGCTTGAGCTCTGAAAGCTCCGATGTTGACTTCGTCGTTTACGGAGAGTGGTTTGAAAAGGCGAGGAAAGAACTAAAAGAGGGATTGATAAGAGGAAAGGTAGAAGAGCTGGAGGAAGATGAGTGGAGAAAGATCTACAGGAAGAGGAGACCTGCAATAGACTTTGACACGTTTGTTACTCACGAGAAGAGGAAATACCATAGAGGCTTTGTTGGCGAAACTTACTTTGATTTACTCTACGTCAGAGATTACAGCAACCTAACAATTTTTTCGGAATTCAGAGGTGTGAAAGTGGGAAAGATTTTGGTTGAGGGACTGGTTGAGAACGATTCTGCAGTATTCGACTACCCTGCGAGATATCCTATGGAAGAAGTGAAGGTTTTGGAGTTCGAACCCTTTGAACTTGGCACTTCAGACACTTCACTGGAAAAAGTCAGAATAACTGAAGTTCTCTCCTTCACCCACACGTACGTGGGGCAGGCGTTTAGGGGCGAGAGGATTAGGGCTTACGGTGTTCTTGAGGTTCTCGAAGTTGATGGGAAATTCGTGGGAAAGGTCATAGTGGGAACGAGGAGAGTGAGCGACGAGTATATTGTTTCTATGAGTTTAATAGAATAGGTTTAGTGGGGGTTGTGTGTGTCCGAGCAATTCAGTCCAAGACTCTGCTTCCTCTCTGGTGGGACTGGGACGCCGAAGCTCCTGAGGGGATATTCTACTTTATCCGATAACTTCAGTGTCATCGTTAACGTTGCTGAAGATGTCTGGGTTTCAGGAAACAAGGTATGTCCAGATATAGATTCCGTCATTTACGCGATAGCTGATGTTATAGACGATACCAAGTGGTGGGGGGTACGAGGAGACACATTCAGGACCTATGAGAGATTGAAGGAGATTGGCTTCGACGAGGGAATGATGATCGGAGACATCGACAGGGCAACGCATATAGCGAGGAGCGAGATGCTGAGGAGGGGAATAACTCTCACTGAGGCGACGAGGAGGTTAGCCAGAGCTGTTGGTGTGAAGGAGGGAGTGGAAGTCCTGCCCGCATGCGAGGAGGAAGTCTCCACGTACATCAAAACCCCCGAGGGTTGGCTCCACTTTCAGGAGTTCTGGGTCGCAAGGAGGGGAGAGCCGGAGGTGCTCGGGGTCGAGTTCAGGGGGATCGAGAGAGCTAAGATAACTGAGGACGTCAGAAAGGCTGTGGAGGAAAGCAATGCAGTGGTGATAGGGCCGAGCAATCCAATAACGAGCATAACGCCAATACTCGAGGTGAGGGGGATGAGGGAGCTGCTGAAGGAGAAGTTCGTAGTTGCTGTATCACCAATAGTTGGCAGGAGGGCTGTTAGCGGTCCGGCTGCAAAGCTTATGAGGGCTGTGGGCTATGAAGTCTCTGCTGACGGTGTTGCTGAGTGCTACTCTGACTTTCTTGACCTCATTGTCGTGCACGAAGGGGATGAGTGTGGGTGGAGACACGTGGATACCAACGTGCTGATGGAGAGTAGGGAGGATGAGATTAGGTTAGCGAAGTTCATAATCAAACTCGTTGAGAGTGAGCTGGGTTAGTTAGTTAAAACGGCAAAAGTTTTAAAAGTCCGGTGGAGACTTGTTTATCTAGTCCATGGCCCGGATGGGGTAGAGGTTATCCTCTGGGACTGTGGATCCCAGGAGCCGGGTTCGAATCCCGGTCCGGGCCCTTTGAATAATTCTCTTGAAATACAATTTTCAATAATTGTGAGATTGCGAAGTATCAGGAGCGGAGACTTCGAGAAGAACATAGCATATTTTTTCGTGAAACCTCACCAATCTTGGCGAGGATTTTGCTGAGCTGCTTGGTCAGTCTTTCTGTAACTGTCGATGTTCTAACCCTGCCTTTGAACTCTTTGACTCTGGTCTCTTCCACGATTGCCTTTTCCGGATTGGGCGTTTTAACAAGCTCTACGAATTCGTCTCTTTGTCTCCCTCTACGAGCCACGACAGCATCCCGTTTTCCATCAACGTAAACGTTCCTCGCGTCGAACCTTTCAATGAACAGAGAATCAGTCGGATTTAACAGGTGTAGTCGTATCTCACGTCGTGACTTTTCCGGCAATAGTAATCTCGAGTTACATTCAATTTGAGTTCGCTGGGCAACCTATAAAGGCTCCTACTTTTTTTAAATCAGTTTAAATCAACTGTTTTCAGCTGCAGCTGATTGGTAGTCGATAGTTAATGCTTAGGGCACCCTCACGAACTCCTCCCTTCCGTTCACTATCCTGTACTCTCCCAGCTCGATCCTGCTCATCTCCGGTATATTTCTTGCTTCTATTCTCAAAACTCTTCCTTCGAAATCAACTTCTCTCACGAGCCCCGGGCAGATATACCTTCCTCCGTCGTATATCCCGCACAGAAGGCCATTCATCCACTCCTCCTCGAAAACGGTAACTTCCTCGACTTCGAATATCTCCTTGACAACCTTCAAAGCCTCCTGACTTATATCAGCTCCTCTAACGCACACGTTCAGAAAGTAGCTCCCCTTTTCCGCAAATACAATTTCTCCAAAAACTGAAAGCACATCTAACAACTCTCCGTCCTCTATTCTCTTGCCCCTGAAGAGAGTTGTTCCCCTAAGCGCTGGCGGTCGAACTTCGAACTCCTCCGCTCCCTCGAACCAATTTTTGTAAAGGGAATTCCTTATCTCCAGCCTGCTCTCTCTGTCTCTTTTCTTTGGAACGAAGCTATCAACGAACAAGATCTCGCATCCAGCGTTTTCCAAGTTTTCAGA
>JAMOMT010000166.1 GCA_027066965.1 Archaeoglobaceae archaeon | reverse complement strand
GCCCCTAGACTAGCATGGCTTAGTCCCAGCCGGATAGCAGCGGCCTCTGGCAGGATCAACCAGAATTCGGCGGGGGGATAAGGTGAATACGTCCCTCGCCTGCCGGAATTGTCCTGCTGGCGGACCCCATCTCAGACGTGTCTCGCGACACGTCCTCACTTGATGTGTCGCGGGTGGGAACACTCCCCCTCATCCCGGGCTTGCGCCCACCTCGGGGTTCGTGCCGGACCCGCGACTTGTTGGTAAATGGTGATTGTCGCGTTGTGATTTATAAACCTTGCGCCCGGTTCAGGGCGCAGGTCTTTAACGTCACCTTGACCATCACCTGTCTCACCGCTGAACCCTGTTCAGCGGTGTATCTACCTCCGTCCTGGATGGATATTTAAACCTTGTGCTCAGCTCGTAAGCCTCCTTTAGCGAAAAATAGTGTCAAGCGACCTCAGATTAATAAAAACTGGTTTTTGAAAGTGAGAAAAGGTAACAGTGAAAAAACGTCAGTCACAGACGAACGTTATCCTGCACTCGCCATCCTCTTTCTTGACGAAGTTTTCAGCCGGATCGAAGCTACACCCAATTCCAAGGTGATTTGCCATAGCCTCGAATATCTTGGGGAATATGCAGGCTGACCTCGGCACGTCCTCGTCAATTGACCTAATGCAGAGCCTGCAGAACTTCGCGTCAACGTTAACCGTAACTCCCCTTCCGTCTTCGATAACGGACACGACGTCACTCATTCCCATAGCCCTGCAAACGTCGTTTATCAGCTCTACCAACCCTGTCCTGCCAGACGGATAAGATTCTTTGACGTAGCCCATAGCCTGCAGGACTTCGAGAAACCTCGGCCCGACATCGTGGCATATGATGTTGACCATTCCCTGAGATATCACCTTCCTCTTTATGAGGGAACCCATGACTAGTCCGCACAGAATCTGAAAAGGGTTCATTTTCCTTACTTCCACCAGTTCCCTCAGCTTCTCGTCCGAGTAAAGTCTATTCCTAACTTCGCACCTCTCAGTCTCACTCATCAAAGCACCCCTGACCGTTTGGCAATCTCATTATTATGCTCATCTTTAATCAGTTAAAAAAGTGACGGTTTGACATGATGTGACAGCCAAGAACGTTCAAAAGGGTAAGCACTTATACAACGTACAAAAACGCAACTCAGGTGGTCGAATGAGTGACGAGAACAGGTGCCTCTTGAAGGCAGGAGTAAGAAATCTCGTAAACGAGCTCATAATAAAGCATGAAGAGATAGCTGACGAAGTATCATCCATAAAGGATCCAGAAGAAGCTCTTAAGGTAGCTCTCGAAAAAGTTGCCGGTGAAGATGCTTACGATTTTCTGTGCGATTTCGCCCCGATAGCTGAGGCAAATTACGAAACTTTGAAAGAGGTGTTTTCCAGAAAGTACTCGCCCAAAACTCTCGACAGGCTAGTAGAAGCTGGAGCTCTCGAAAGGAAGGGAGACAGAGTCAGGCTACCCATAAGAAAGCTGAAAATGGAGCTCAGAGGAGACCCAAGGATAGTTGCAGAGTACTGGAGGAAGATGATGGAGAAGGATGGTGGTCCGAAGGAGACCTGCGAGTTTCTAAGTGCCGCTATCGATGCAGGTTGGATCGAAGAGGCAGTAGACCTCTACCTCAAGCAAGAGCAACCCTCAGACAAACTCGTAGAAGTCGGAGAGAAACTAGTGGAAACGCTTGAAAAGGACGAAGTCTTGAGAAAGGAGCTTGGAAAGAAGTGGGCAGAAGTACTGAGGCACGTGGCAAACATGTGCTTTGACACCGGCAGAAAGAGCGAGGCAGAGAGATACTACTCGATGGCAATAAGCGAGTTCGTCGACCTCGCGAAAGAAGATAGGGAAAAGATGAAGGACCTAGCAAAGCTCCTCTACAACCTTGCAAACCTCTACCATTTCATGAGGAGGTATGAAGAAGCTGAGAAGAACTACGACTGGTCCGCAGAGATAATGAGAGAAGAAGGAATGAGAGAAGAGCTCGCGGTCGTTCTCGACAGCCTCGGACTGCTTTGCATGAACCTCGGAAAACTCGACAAGGCGAGAGAGTGTCTCGAAGAGTCCGCCAAGATAAGAAAGGAGGTCGCTCAGAAAGACAGAAGCGTAATTCCTGAGTACGCCAAAACAGTCAACAACCTCGGAGTTCTTTACAGAAGGCTGAAGGAGCTCGACAAGGTAGAGAGCTGTTACATGGACGTTCTCGACATGCTGAGAGACCTAGCAGGAACGAGTCCGGAATTCATACCCGAGCTCGCTACTGTCCTGAACAACCTTGCGTCCCTCTACCTCGACGAGGGCAGAGAAGAAGACGCGGAGAGGCTCGTGGCAGAGGTAATGATGTACGAGAGCTTTCTACCACCAGACATAAGAATGAGATACTACATGAACCTAGCAAAGATACTCGAGAAAAAGGATAGGCAGACGGCTGGAGAGTACTATTTCAAGGCTGCTTGCCTAGCATTTAACCTCTTCAAGAACTACGGCTACAACGCACCAAACTTCATCCACCTGTTCGAGAAAGCAGAAAGACTTGCAGAGGGAGAGATAAGTGGAGATGCTGCTATAATGAAAAACGCGATAATGAAGTTCTACTACAAGGTTGACACAGTTCCTCCAAGCGGAGTGAAGTACAGCAAAAGGGGAGAGCTAATATTGAAGGCTGCAAGAGGGGAGGCAATGAAGTTCGTCGTGCAGAGCGAGGAAGACGCTACTGCACACATAATAGCGAGAGACATTTTACCTAAAGCGAGAGCTAAAATGAGGAAGTACCAAGACAGCAAAAATAATTAAATTTAATTTAAAATTGGCAAACTTTGATTTAGCTTTCGTTCCTCCCGCTTTTTCTCTTTTTCAGCCCGAATACAAAAACTGCTGAGAAAGCTGCAATTGCCTCGAAAACTCCAAGTCCAGGAGACTTTGGCAATTCGCACTTGGCGTAGATTGGCGTCTTCCTAACAGAAAAGTGCCACTCCGCTTTGTTTTCCTTCACATTGTCGGCATTGCTGTCAACTATCTTTCCCGGCATTTTCGAGGTAGTAATTTACCTTCATAAAAGATGAAAGCACCTCATTTGAGAGCTTGCTAGAAGCGTTGGTTTTATTGCTAGTGAACGTGTAGTCATAATAAACGAGGTAGTTGCCCTCTTTTATTATCCTGACCTTGAACTTCGAGGAGCTGTTCAGCTTGCTGAGGTCAAGGTTTCTAATGTCGGCAATTAAGGTAATAGTCGAGTTTGTTACGTAGCACTTTTCGGTGACTTGGCCCCCCAGCCTCCTTTACCCACTCCAAGTTTTGCTTATAAGTTCGTTTGTGCTCCTAAGTTCCTTCTCACCCATGTTCGGTAACGTTATAGACATATTTCCGCAAGCTTTCCGGATTTGCCAACCTTCGAGTGTACGGTTAACCCGCAAATGCTCGCAGCTAGAACGCTCGCAGTCAGGAGGATCACAACCTCCCAACTCACGTTCCGAGCCATAACATCAGTTAAACCGAAGAAAACTAAAACCATTGCTAAATTTTTCAGGAATTGATAGAATCATTAAACGATTCTGCAACCCTTTAGCAGACGATTAAACGTTTACCACAGGTTTGCACTTACCTGCATAAACGGGATTTTCAGCTGCTTCACTGACGAACTCTCTCGCGAGCTTTGCTGCTTTGAAGAAGTCGTTTTCCACGAGGTAGCATGCAAGAGCTGTCGAGTAAACGCAACCTGTTCCGTGTACCTCCACGCCCGTGTGCTTTCCTCTAACTTCCACGACTTTCTTCCCATCGCACACGTAATCGACCTTTCCCGTAACGACGACCGAGCATTCCAGAGCTTCAGCAATTGACATCGCCATCTCCTCAGCCCCCTCACATTTCAGCGATAGAGCTCGGCAGAGTAACTCAGCTTCGCTCTCATTTGGAGTGATGACAGTGCTTACCTCAGCAACACCTAAACAGTCATCAAGAGACGTAAGCTCAAACCCAACAGTCGCCCGAATAACCGGATCGTAAACGATCTCCACCTCCAGCCCACCAAGCACATCAAGAAATTCCTCTCTCGCACACGCACCAACCTTGACGCATAAGATGTCAACATCCTCGAGAACTGCCAATGTTTGAGATTTCACGACATCTACGGGTATCTCGTAAATTCCCGATATCCTGCACGTGTTCTGGTAAGTTAGAGCTGTGATAGCCAAGCAGGGATAAAAACCAAGAGCTCTCGCTGTTTTCACGTCAGCTACAGCTCCAGCTCCCCCACTCGGATCGAGAGCCGAGATAA
This sequence comes from Archaeoglobaceae archaeon, assembly GCA_027066965.1. Lineage (GTDB taxonomy): Archaea > Halobacteriota > Archaeoglobi > Archaeoglobales > Archaeoglobaceae > WAPX01. The sequence goes on along the minus strand of JAMOMT010000166.1, from coordinate 2,181 downwards.
TCAGTATTGTCCTTGCACCACTCAGTCCAACCTCTTTTCCCTCGGCATGCATATTATCTCCTTTATCTGCATGTTAAAGAAAGAGTTCATGTGTGCTGGTCTTATTATCACAGCCGTATCAGCACCCCTGCTCCTTCCTCCAACGGTAACGACCTCCTCTATCGGTATTGCTCCGCTGTCGGCAGCCATAATCGCTATTTCGACGCAGACCTTCAATCCGTGACCGAAAAGGGCTCTTAAAGCTTCAGCTATCGCCTCAACCCTACTACAACCTCCAAGCTTCCTGCTTATACTCCTCTCAACTCCGGAGAGAGCGTGGCTCTGCCTCACAAGTACTGCGTGTTTCCTTATCTTCTCCTCCACCTCCGGCTGCATCGAGTTCTCTCCTTCCTCGTAAAATCCCGTGTGATATGTAACCACGACGAGTTTCCTTTCTCTGTTCATCTCTATTGCTTTCAGAGCAGTCTCTCCGGTTGTGGAAGCGACGACAACGTATTCTATGTCAAGCTCCTCTGCTCTCTCGAACGCCAGTCTGAGAGTTGCCTCGGTGTTCTGCTTTCCCGGTTTTTCGAAGTAAACGATCTTTTTCTCCATCATAGTTTCAACCTCTAAAACAATCTCAGCTATTAACTCCAGTCATCTAATCCAGCAGGGGAAAAAGAACAACAGAAAGGTCATGAGCATGAGAAATATCGTCAGAACTATCGCGAGAGTGGCAGCCCTGCTGTTGTTTCCGAAGACTATCGGTATTGGGCCGATCATTACTACTCCACCAAACTCTGTTCTCGGTTTTCTCTCCAGTTCTTCCAGTTCTTCGTCCTCGTAATCCCATCTCTTACGTTCTGCGAAAGAGTTTACCTCGTACTGCTTGTAAGGCTCAAAAGGTTCGAAGGGCTCAGCCCTTGGATGCTCGAGCAGCCCCATGAATATCAGAACGATCCCGGCTGCAAGAGCTACCCAGCCAGCTACTTGCAACCAGAACATTTCACCACCCCGGTCAAACTCTGAACGCCATTAGGAAGAATATTAGGAACACCAAAGCCATAATGAGAGCGAAGGAGGCCATTGCAGGAGACGAACCGAAGACTATCGGTATTGGGCCGATCATTACTACTCCACCAACCTGAACGTTTTGAGCTGGAAGGGATGACAGAGAAAGCAGCGTTAACCCTATGAACACGAGCATTATGCCAGTAAACACCTTTACCGGATTCATACCCCGTAATCAGGTGAGCTGAATAAAACCGTTATGTATTTCTATAACGGGAGAGAGCTTTGTCTGGATGCTCTCAAAAAAAGAGAGGGAGTTCATTCAGGACTGGCTCGCGTGCGTAGATGGAAAGATGAGCCTGAGTGAGTTTGTGGAAAAGTGGAAGAGTGAGGGGAGGGACTGGAAGGTTTACATGAGGGTTCTTAGGCACAGGATAGCCAAGAAATACGATGCGATGTTGAGAGACTTGCTACTCATGAAGAGGTTTCTTGACTTGGACAGGCACCCCTGAATTTAGAGAATTATTTCTATTCCAAGCTTCTCGGCCAGCTCTTTGTACCTGTTCCTTATCGTTACCTCGGTAACTCCCGCTACCTCAGCTACCTCTCTCTGAGTTCTTCTCTCTCCTCCAAGAATTGATGCAATGTATATCGCAGCGGCAGCAACTCCAGTTGGACCTCTACCGCTCGTCAGCTCCTTCTCCTCTGCCTTTTTTATAATCTCTATCGCCTTCTTCTGCACATCTCCGCTCAAACCGAGAGACGCACAGAATCTCGGAACATAGTCTGCCGGAGAGGTTGGCATCAACTTTAGCCCGAGCTCCCTCGCTATGAACCTGTACGTTCTTCCTATTTCCTTTCTGTCAACTCTCGAGTACTGGGCTATCTCATCCAGAGTTCTCGGCACCCCAGCCTGCCTGCAGGCTGCGTAAAGAGCTGCTGCTACGACTCCCTCAATGCTCCTACCCCTTATCAGGTTCTTATCAACGGCCTTTCTGTAGATTACCGAAGCAGTCTCTCTAACGGGTTTTGGCAAACCGAGAGCTGAAGCCATCCTGTCGAGTTCGCTCAGAGCGAATGCCAGGTTCCTTTCAGTAGCGTTGCTTATCCTTATCCTCCTCTGCCACTTCCTGAGCCTGAAGAGCTGTGCCCTGTTCCTCACAGATATCGACTTACCGTAGTAGTCCTTGT
>JAMOMT010000165.1 GCA_027066965.1 Archaeoglobaceae archaeon | reverse complement strand
GGATGACTTACACTGTGGGACTGGATGCGGAGCATGTACTTAACTATCTCCTCAGGAGCTATGGCGTAGCCGAGCCTCCACCCTGTCATAGAGTACGTTTTCGAAAACCCGTTTATGATGATAGTTCTGTCCTCCATTCCGTCGAGAGTGGCTATGCTCTTGAATTCAGCATCAAACACGATCCTATCGTATATCTCGTCAGACATCACAAGTAGATTTCTATCTACTGCAACGTCTCTAACTTTCTTGAGAAAGCTGAGCGGATACACCACGCCTAGAGGGTTGTTCGGGGAGTTTATCACGATCATTCTGGTCCTAGAAGTGACGAACTCCTCAATAGGTGCGTCCTCAAAACCCTCGGAGTGCGGTACCCAGACGACTTTTCCACCTGCAATTGTCACGCAGGGCTCGTAACTCACCCAGCTCGGGTCAAGGAGTATTACTTCGTCTCCTTCGTTAAGAGTTGCGAGCATTGCCTCGAATATCGCGTACTTCGCTCCAGGAGTGGCTATGACATTTTCAGATCCGACTTCAACGCCCCTCTGCCTATAGTAGTCGGCTATTGCCTCAAGAAGTTCTGGGATCCCTTTTGCTGGAGTGTAAAACGTCTTTCCTTCTTTCATCGCCTTCTCAGCGGCCTTAACTATGTGCTCTGGAGTGGGAAAGTCAGGTTCTCCAACCCCCATGTTTATTACTGGTTTTCCTTCGGCTGCAAGCCTCTTCGCCTCGGTCGATATGGCGAGAGTTGCTGAAGGCTGAACTCTCCTCACTCTCTCGTTTATTTCTAAACTCGTTGCCACCACCTCCTCTACCCTGTCTGCTTAATCTGCTCTCTGAAAGCCCTGAGCCTTCTTACGAGCTTTACTGCAGCTTCTACCGCTCTCTTTGCGTAGTCTATCCTCTGATGAGCAGCAATTCTTCCCATGCCCGGACCGCTTATTCCGAGAGTTACCGGCTTCCCGTACTCGAGGCTAAGATCCATTATCTTCCTTGCAGCATGCTGTGCGACTATTTCGTCGTGTTCAGTTTCTCCCTCAATAACGCACCCTATAGCCACAACAGCGTCCACATCTGTCTGTAGCATCTCCTTTATCGCTATCGGCGCGTCAAAAACGCCCGGAACTCTTAATACTCCAGTAACCTTCGCTCCAAGAAACTCAGCATGCTCCTTCGCAACTATTTCCATCGCGTAGGTTATGTCCCTATTAAATTCGGCAACAACGAGACCAAGTTTGATTTCTCCGCCATCCTGCACACTCACGTCACTCATGTCCCTGCCTTGAAAACCTCAACTTAATAAGCTTGCCATTCCCAGTCCGTGCAGAACTTTTCAGTTCACTGGAAATATAATTATTTTTAGTTGAAATATTAAGTTGACCAGCGAAATCCGAAAAGTTCTGCAAATTTTTTACTGGTTCACAAAAACTATCCGAAAGATTTATATTCCACAATCATCATCACAATAATGTGAATACCCGGAGGTGTAGGAGATGCTGGAATTAAGGCTTATGGAGGTTCCATGCTCCAAGGATAGGAAGGGAAGATACAGCTTTCCGTGCGTTAACGGCCTCTGTCCTTACGGCAGGAGCTACGAAGAGTGCTACGAATTCTTCGACGAGGAAACAAGAAAGTTATTCGAGGAGCTCTTCGTCCTCAGAATGAGTGTTGTCGGTTAACAACGCTGGAAAATAAACTGAAAAACTTACATCTTCTCCACAGCTCGGATGCCTAAGAGCTCCAGACCGTTCCTGAGGACGATCCTGCACGCATCAACTATCGCAAGTCTGTGCATTCTCACTTCTCCCTCAGCTTTTATGACTGGGTTCTTCGAGTAAAAGTCATTGAATGCTGCCGCAATGTCCATGAGGTAGTCCGCGAACGCGTTAGGTCTAAGAGATCTGATACACTTCTCAACGACCCAGGAAAACTTCGACATCAGCATTACAAGCTTCCTCTCCTCAGGCGTGCAGAGCTCAGCCGAGAATTCGATTTCTGGCATTCCCTCTTTTACCGCCTTCCTGAGAATGCTGCAAGCTCTCGCGTGAGAGTACTGGATGTAAGCAGAGCTCTGCCTTTCGAAATCCAAAGCTTTGCTCCAGTCGAAAGTCATCGGTTTTTCCGGGGCAATTCTAACGAAATCGTACCTCAGAGCTCCAACGGCGACGGCTTCGGCTATCTCTTCCTTCTCTTCTCCGTTTAAGTCTTCTCTTTTCTCCACGATTTTCCTCGCTTCTTCGCAAACTTTCTCTACGAGTTCGTCCGCTGAAACAAACTGGCCTTTTCTCGTACTCATCGATCCCTCTGGCAGGGAGACGAACTCGAAAAAGACTATTTCCGGAGGTTTCAGACCTAAAGCTTTAAGCACATCCTGCAACTGTCTTCCTATTAACTTGTGGTCAGCACCAAGCACATTTACAAAATTCTCGAAGTTCTCATTCTTCCACAAGTGATAAGCGAGGTCTCTCGTTACGTACAGAGTTGTTCCGTTCTTTCTCCTAACTACTACATCTTTCTCGTAACCGAACCTCTTCATGTTTATTACGAGAGCTCCGTCCTCCTCCTTAAGCATTCCTGCTTTCTCGAGCATCTCTATTACTCTGTCCACGTAGCCATTTCTGACAAAGCTTGACTCCCACACATACTCGTCGTGAGAAATGTTAAGCCTGTGAAGAGTCTCTCCTATTCCCTTTAAAGCGTGCTCCACGACCTCTCTGAACAGCCTTACAGCTCTTTCCTCCCCTCTCTCGTAGTCAAGCATGAGTTTTTCGACTTCTTCCTCAAGTTCCGGTTTCCCCTCAATTTCGCGGTTCATCTTTATGTAGGCTTCAACTATCGCGTGATCCGGCTTCTTGTTCTCGTCTATTCCGAACCTCTCATAGCCTAAGCAGGCTATCGCTATCTGCCTGCCCATGTCGTTGACGTAGTAGTGAGTTTTTACTTCGTAGCCAGCTTTCCTGAACATCCTCGCGAGAGTATCTCCTATTATCGAGTTCCTTATATGCCCTATGTGCAGAGGGCCGTCCGGGTTGGCGGATGTGTGCTCTACAAGCACATTTCCGGCACCATCCATCTTGAAAGAGCCGTAGTTCTCGTCCGAGTCAAGTATCAGGTTCACTGTGTCTTCAAGAAACTCATAGTTCGCGTAAAAGTTGATGTAACCGTTTACAGCCTCAACTTTTCCTACATACTCAACGTCTGAAAACTCAAGAGAGGAAATAATTTCCTCAGCAATCTCAGAGGGTTTCCTTTTTTTCTCCTTCGCGAGCTTGAAAGCCACAGTCGAGCATAAGTCAGCGTGCTCACTCTCCCTTACAAACCTCTCCTCCCCATAATCACCGAGAACCTTGATTACTTCTTTCCTAAATTGCCTGAACATGCTCGCAAGTTGCAGAGGTTGCTTATAGATGTTGCCTATACCGTCTGTCTGCCAGCGACAATCTTTATCGACGTTATCGTCGCTATCGAAATAACGAGCATAACGAAGGCTATCGCGAGTGCCATGTTTATGTTTCCGACGGATATGTTCAGGAAGACTGCTATTGGAAGTGTCTCAGTCCTCATCTTCGTCGCTCCGGCGAGCATTAGCGTCGCTCCAAACTCTCCGACACACCTCGCCCACGCAAGTATTACTCCAGCAAGTATTCCCTTCTTTGCCATCGGCATCGTAACTCTCAGAAAACTCTCCAGTTTGCTCGATCCAAGGCTTTGAGCTACTAGCTCATACTTGTCATCTATACTCTCGAATACAGCCTTAACTGTTCTTATGACGAAGGGAGTTGCGACAAAGAACTGAGCAACGACTATACCTACTGGCGTAAAAACAACTCTAATTACGCTGTTTATCGCACTGCCAAGCGGAGTCTCTCCGAAAAATATCAGCAGCCCGAAACCTGAAATGAGAGGTGGTAGAACGACTGGCAGGTCAATCAGGCTGTCGAGAAGATCCTTCCCCCTAAAACTGCTCCTCGCAAGAGCGTATGCGGCTGGAACTCCGACTATTGCCGCAAAAAACGTGGCAGCAAAGGCACACTTCATGCTGAGAGTGACCGCAAACTGAACTTCTCCTGACGTGAGGGCGGATTGCAGTATCTGTGGGGTTAGCTTCGTCGTTATGGAGAGTACTACCGAAAGAACCGCCAAAATAAAAAATGCGAGGGCTACGAAGGCTGACCTCGTCTCACGTCACCTCGTAGCCGTACTTTTCGAAAACTTCCTTGCCCTTCGTCAGGAAGAAGTTGTAGAACTTCTTCGCAAGCTCGGGGTTCTTTGAACAGGACAGTATTGCGATGGGAATCGTCTTTATGTCGTTTATGCTGTCGTTTATTCTGACGATGTCCACCTTGTCCTTGTTCTCAACTGCGTTCGACCTCCAAACTATTCCTGCATCGACTTGCTTTTCCATCACGTAAAGCAGAACCTGATTTACGGTCGCACACCTCACGACAATGTTCTTCTCTATCTTCTTGCTTATTCCCGGCTTCACTCTCTCTGCCTTTGCGAGTATCTTCTTTAGAGCAACCCCTATGGCTATGTGATTATCTCCAGCTGCTATCCTCACTCCCGGCTTCGCGAGGTCGAAGAAGGAGTGGATTCCAGCTGGATTCCCCTTAGGAACTGCTATCACTGGCACATGCTTCGTGAAGTTCGTGTACTGGGATATCATCCCCTTCTTCTCAAGCATGGAAACGAATATGTAGTCTCCAGGAACGAACACATCACCACTCTTCGTCGCCTCTATCTTTGCAACGAGGTATCCAGAGCCCGCGTAATCGCAGATTACCTTAACTCCGTACTCCTTCTCGAACATCTTCGCTATCTCGTCCATGGGCTTCTTCATCCCCGCTCCACAGTAAATGTGGAGGGTTTGAGGGGTCTGATTGCTCTTGCTCGAACAGCCTGCGATTACGGCTGAGATAACGAGAATTAAAACAAGAAAGAGCGCCTTTCTCACGTTAACACCTCCAACAACTTTCTAGCTCGCACATACATTTACTCAAGCTCGCATAGAACTTTCAGGACATCGTCCGTTATCCTGTATCCTTCTTCTCTCAGCAGCTTGACGAGGTTTAGTATTCTCTCCCTTCTCCCCCCGTAACTTATCCCGAGCTCTCTTAGCTTGTACTCAACGCTCTTTCTGCCCGAGTGCTTTCCGAGCACAACTCTCCTCTCCCTCCCAACAAGCTCTGGAGGGTAAGGCTCGTAAGTGGACGGATTTTCCATCACTCCAGCGACATGCATCCCGCTCTCGTGTGTGAAAGCATTACTACCAACTACTGGTGCGAGAGGATGAATCTGAATGTTTGAGTACCTCTCGACAAGCTTAGAGAGATCATACAACTTCTCAAGTTTAACTCCAGTCTTAACTCCGTAGAGGAGTTCGAGTGCAACCACTACTTCCTGCAAACAGGCGTTTCCGCACCTCTCTCCAATTCCGTTGACAGTTACCGCAACTCTGTCAGCTCCGCATACGACAGCTCTGAGGGAGTTCGCAACGGCTAAGCCGAAGTCGTTGTGGAAGTGACAGAGCAACTCACAATCCAACTCCTTCAGGGCGGTGACATAGCATTCCACAAGTTCGGGCGTAGCAACCCCTACGGTGTCGGACAGGTGCACCCTTTTTGCTCCTCGCTCCACGGCCTCATAGTATATCCTCCTCAACCTGCAAATCGGAATTCTCGTTGCATCCTCAGTCGTAAAAGATACGAAAAAGTGGTCCTTCGCGTACTCAACAACATTCATCGACTCCTCAAAGACTTCCTCAAAGCTCCTCTTTAGCTTGTACCTTAGGTGGAGTTCGCTCAAAGAGGAAGCGAGTACAACTCCATCGACATCGCACTCTATTGCAGCGTCGACGTCGTCCTTTCTTGCCCTGCAGAAGGCAAAAACTTTCGAATCGACATTCGAGGCCACGAGCCTCACGCTCTCCATCTCTCTGCTCGAAACTACAGGAAAGCCCGCCTCGATCTCGTCGATTCCAGCCTCCTCCAGAGCAATCGCTATTTCGAGCTTCTGCTCCGGGGTGAAGCAAACCTCAGGGGTCTGCTCCCCGTCCCTCAGAGTGGTGTCGTACAGCATCGCACTCAGGCTGAAAATCCAGATTAAAAAATTATTTACGAAATTAATCGATAAATTCATCATTTTTCTCAACGCTTCTTAACGTGTTGAAAAGTGTAAGATCGTGAACATAAGCGTTTATTAAAACTACGAAAAAACAAATAGACAAAAATGACTAGTTAAGTAAACAGCTAAATCAGTAAACTCTCTTCAGGTTTTCCATCTTCAAAACGTATCTGTAATCGCCCCTCACGACAACTCTGAACGCGTGCTCTATTAATCTCTTGTAGTACTCGCACGAAGGACTTTTAGCGAAGAATGTTCCGAACTCAGAATAGACTTCAGCCGGACACGGACTTCCACAAATGTTTCTAAACGCACACTTCCTGCACTCTGGTATTCTCTCGACAACCCTCTCTCTGACGCATTTAAATTTCTCGAGCAGGCCGTCGA
>JAMOMT010000164.1 GCA_027066965.1 Archaeoglobaceae archaeon | reverse complement strand
TTGAAGAGTTTCTCGACTCCCTTTGATCCGGTCATGTGAAGAAATAGTACGCTATGGCTATTACTAACACGAGAACGGCTATGGCAATGGCCACGTCTATCAGCAAGAGTTTACTGCTCTTTCCCGGCTTTCTCGACCTCCCAATTACAGCTTCCGGTTCTCTGAGAATGCTCAACTCCTCGTCGATGTAACCCTTCTCTATCAGCCTTTCAATGGCCTTAGTCACGACGACTTCAGGATAGCCTGTAATCCTTGATATCAACCTCACCTTCTTCGTGTCTCTTAGGGCTCTCAGAACTGCGAGTTCGACTTCGGAAAGCCTGCTAGCCCTTCCTGCAGGTCTCCTTTCCCTCACCCCTTCAAACTTTCCTGCACTCACTCCAGTAAAGGACCTCTCCGGAATGCCATCGTCCATCAGGGCGTCGAGAACATCATCAACCATGAATACCACCTCAGAGTCTCAGCAGGTACTTCAACCTGCCGTAGGGTTTTGGGTGAATGCTCTCTCCAGCAATTCTCCTCGCGAGGTTGTAAAACTCTTCCGATACTTTGGCTTCCGGTTTCACCGCTGTAACGACGTAACCTTCCTCCCAACCTTTTCTCACAGATTTGGACTCCCTTATTATTCCCACTATCCTGCCGAGCTTTCTTTCCACAGCAGCAACTGCCCACTTCTCCCCCCTGTACCTGTTGAGTATAACCCCTTCAAACCTCGCTGGAAGCCTGTCTATTACCTTTTTTACCCTCCACGCGTCCATTATAGATGTCTCTTCTGGGTTGACGACAAGGTATAGTTCTTCGCAACCCATCATCGGAATGAGTGCGTAACTACTGAGTCCCGCAGCGACATCAACTATCACGAAGTCGTAGTCCTCTTCAAGCTCCTTGAGGATTTCCGGAAACTTTTCAAGCTTTCCAACTTCATCGTGAGCCTGAGAGGACGGCAGCACATCAACGCTGTAGTCTCCGGTCCTCATCCTGTATACAGCTTCTCTGACTCCAGCCTTTCCGCCCAACACGTCGACGAGAGTTAGAGTGGGCTCGAGCCCGAAGATCGTGTGCAGGTTGGGCAGAGCAACATCACCATCAACAACTACAACGCTACCAAAATCAGACAGGGCGACGGAGACGTTAGCTGCTACGGTAGTCTTTCCAACGCCACCCTTCCCTGAGCATATCCCTATCACCGGCATAAGCGGCACCCAGGCCGGAGGTCAGCTTAATCGGCTTATCAGGACTTCTAAAATGATAAACTATTTATCTCTTTTCATAATCTGGCCGATATGGCACCAGCTCTCCTGAAACAGTGTACAAGAGGTGCAGCGATTTTAATTTTCGTCACTTTGATTTTAATCGTAACTACTCAATCGTGTATAGCTTTCTCACCGGCTGACTTTCATGCTGCAATAGTTAGCAACGTTTTCGGATACGGTCACTACATTCCACGAAACCCACTCATTTTCAAACCAGGAGAAACGATGAAGGTTTACCTTGCTGTCGATAACGTCAACATAAACAGGGCTGCTGCAGTTGACTTCGTCGTTATAATAAAAGATCCAAAGGGCTACGTAGTCTACGGAAAGGTAACGAGTTTGTCAACCCTCAGCTACAAGGACAAGCTTTACACTGTTCTCGACGTGGACATTCCAGAAGACTGGATTTGTGGTAAGTACACGCTCGACGCTTATGCCTTCGATGTCTTGGATACCTTGCCCACTCAGCTGAGCTACAACGACCTCTACTATAAGATACTGTATTCCGGAGAGACATCTCCTTCCATATCCACAATCCCGAGGAAAGAAGCACCCTACGCGAAGAAGGAGCTGACTTTTTACGTTAGCAACAGCGTGCCGGAGAAGTTCTATCTGTTCAACGAAAAGCTTGAGGCAAAAACTCTCCCTGTAAATGTCTCGAACACGGTCATTGTTTCCATCCTCAATCCGCGAGACGTGGAGGGCAAAACCACCGTTAGAGTACTTGTTGACGGAAAAGTCGTCGACTCCGTAAGCGTTAGCGTACCTCCGAGAGATGTGAAGACAGTCTCCCTCAAAATACCACCACTGAAAGGAGGAGAACACGTCATAAAGGTCGTTGCTGATCATACCACCTACTTGCTTAACCTACCCATAGTCGTATCCCCACTCGTTTATGACGATAGTGTAACTGCTGGTAGAGTAAAGAACGGGACAATAATTTACTCTCCAAACGACTACGTGCTTGGGAGTGCTGGAATAACGTCTGAAAGCAACGTAAGTCTGAGCGAGGCTTTGGCTAACTTAAACGAAACAACTCTCAACAGAGAGGACGCAGTAAAGATGATAACTAACATGCTCGCCTACGCCTACAGGGTGGAAGGTTACAAGGGAGTTGTGAACATTGCCCTGCTTAAGGGAAGTGACGAGAGAGCCGAGAAAATACTTCCGATCCTTCTTGAGATAGTAAAGGAGGAAAGCCACGCGCCTATTAGGTACGTCGGCGTCAGAGATGCACTACACCTCAAGGATGTGGATATACTGTTTTATGTGAACTCATCTCCAAACTTCAATCCGAGCTTTCTGATTCCATTTTTCGAGAAAAATGGTACTTTAATATGTGACAATCCTGACTACTGGACAACCTACAGGGACGAGCTTGCAGTGATGTTCTACAACTACGGCTGGAACTACACAGATGCCTCGGGCATTTACGATTCCTATTACAACCTTAGATTGGACAAGGGATTAGTCGTTAGAATATCGGTCGCAACAGAGCTGCCAACGAAGTTCGAGTTTCTATCTCTCGAGGTCAGGGGACCTCCAGGCAGCGGAATGCCACCTCTCGTTAATGTGAGCACCCCGATAAATGTGACGTTCAAGGTTAGAAATCTCGGAAAATCTGGTTCTGAGCTCATAAAGGTTCTTGTAAACGGAGAGACAGCGTTCAGCAAGGACATCTTCCTGAAAACCGGACAGTCGGAAACCATAACTTTCCAGTACATTCCTTCGAAGCCAGGAAGCTATAGGGTCACAATACCTGGTAGCGACTTGATGCAGGTTTTCTTTGTCAAGTCTCCGAGCAGCGGACAGGTCGGTGTGGAGAAGCTGAAGATAAAGAAGACTCCGGAACACAGAGCTGGGGCAGCCATAGTAGCAATTTCAGCTGGTGTGTTGGCAGTGCTGATAGTACTGAGAATATTTATGAGAGATTGATTGAACGAGAATCTTGGACTAGAAAAGGGGAGCGCGATGAGAGAGAAGGAGGTGAAATCACAAACTCTCTCGGAGATTGAGGAGTGTGTACTGGAAAGTGTGATACTCGGAACCAAAAACGTCAGAAAGATAGCCTCGCGCTGTGGCATTACCGAAATAACGGCAAACGTAGCGGTAAGGAGGTTGATTGAGAAAGGGTACCTCGACTGGGACATGAGACCGACGGAACTTGCGTACTCCGAGCTTAAGTGGGTGAACGGAATGTACCCCCTCGAGTACTACGTCGACATGAGAAAGTACTGGAGGATGGTTCTCGAGCTCGCGATAGCTGTGACGTTTTTTGTGCTCCTCGCCTCTCTCATAGCCTACCTCCGAGGGTGAGTTCATGGAATTCGAGCTCGAACTGCTGGCTTCAGAAATAGTAGGGCTGAGTGCAATAGCCGTTATGTCGCTCGTCTTGGCTCTCACGAGAGCCGGCTGCAAGTTCGCAGTTTTCGAGAGATTCAGAGTCCTCAGTTACGTGAGGAGGAAGAGTTTCGTGGAAACGACAATAAATGACCTCAGGCAGGATACACCTCCTTACGGAAGAGTTTCGCTCGTTCTTTTCGTGTTTGCCTTTCTGCTGTACCTGACGCTTTCTCATAAGCTCTTCTTCGCCGTAGTCGTTTCGGACAGCATGTACCCGACTTTCAAGAGGGGCGACATGTACCTAGCTCAGGCTATATACATAAATCCAAAGCCGGGAGATATAATAATGTTTAGGAGGCCTGATGTGGGGCTACCCGTATCGCACAGGGTACTGAAAATCGTGGGAAACTTAATATACACGGGAGGAGACGCTTCTGGGCCAGATCTAATACCGATAAAGAAGAAAGACGTGATAGCTCAGGCAGTAATGATAGGTGGAAGGCCAATAGTGATACCGGGGCTTGGAAAGTACTTCATACTCAACGCAAAACAGATGAGGAGTGTGGGGCCGTACGGTGAAGAGTTTCTCTTTTACCAGAAGCTCATAAGAGCTTTCAAGAGCTACGCAATGGCAGTAATAATAATAAGTCTGAGTGCGTACGTGTACCTCGAGTTCGAGAGTTACTCTCGGAAGAAGGCTTTGAAGAAATTGAAGAGAAGGTAGCTTGAGAGTTTTTTACATGAAACTATCCTTATGGAGTACATTAGGAAGAGCAACTGTCAGTTAACGCTAAGCGTCTAGCTCCTGAGCCACCTGACAATCTCGTAGAAGAAAGTCTTCGTCTTTCTCAGCAGAAAGTTCGGCTCGTTCCCTCTACTAACGATTTCCTCTTCTTTGTTCATAGGCTGTGAACCAGATGGTCTTATGAAGCCTCCAGACTCCTCACTCCTTCCACTCTTAGACTCAGATGAAAGTTCCTGAGCGTAGAGGTAGTAAAGGTACGCGTAGAGTAGAGAGGTTGCAAACGTTAGGCCCATCAGGGGGGCGACGCCTACAGCTGTCTGGAGAACTATTGCCATCGCAGGTACTATCAAAACGGGAATACCCATAACGAGCCACGCTTCGAATCTACTGAACAGGTTGAACTCCCTAGTTATGAAAGCCCACCACACGAGATAGAGCAAAATCAGCAGGTATGGTGTGTATGCCATCATGTAGTAGTTTAGCATGAATAGATATATGCCCATGTATATCAGGCTGACGACGATCACCCTCATGTAGAACGCGACACTGTAGGGCGTGCCTACCACACCGTACTTCTCAGTCCTTTCGAGCCTTTCAATCTTCGAAGCGAGTTTCTCGAGTTCGGCCTTAACCTCACTCAGCTCTACCGTGCTGTATGCGACTTCCTCGAGCACGGGCTTGAGTCTTTCGAAAACGAGTTCATTGAAAAGTTCGTCACTCATAGCGCTCATCTTTACGAGACGCTTGTAGAGCCTGAGAGCTCCGCCGGTAAGCACAACGCCAAACGTGAAAAAGACAACATCCGTCATCAGGTACTCAAAGCTCTTTCCAGCTGAAAAGTCGTTGTACAGAGAGACTATAGAGGCTACAAGCACGCCAAAACCGAAGACGAGCGACAGGATAATCACTGCCTTTTCCGCAGCGTACTTCATCGAAGACTGGCTATGCTCATTATTTATAAGCGTTTTTAATTTTCCTCGCCCGTTCTCCTGCTAGTTCTTCAGCTTTCGAGTTCCGATAACCGAAATCAATTTATAAGCATTGACATCATAATTGTAATGGTGAAGAGTAGGGAGAAGAGTGGTCAGCTCAGCTTGGACGTGCTCGTGGGGCTGACGATATTTATGGTCACGTTTATCTTCATCCTCCAGTACCTTCCTTCGATATTCGTCGTTCAAAGGAGCGACATATCTCTGAGCTCGGAAGCCTACAGGGTTGCCGCACTGCTCGCTGAGAGCCCAGGTTACTGGACGAACGGTACATACAACGGAACGGACTGGCAGGACCACTGGAAAAACGGTGATGTTACTGTGAGGGTCGGGTTGTGCGCAGGAGAGCCAGGAGAGATCTCGATAGATAAAGTCCTGAATTTCTCAGAGCTTTACAAGGATATGGGGTACGACTATGTTGCAGAGATGTTCGGAGTTAGGAACTACAACATATCCATTCAGTACCTCTACAGCAACTCATCCAGCCCTGTTTACTCTTACTATAATGGAAAGCCCCTGTTGGTGGTAGGAAAGCCCGTTCCAGGTTGCGGAGATGTCGTCAGGTATGAGAGGGTCGTTTACTTCACGAACGCGACTTTCATTTACAACATAACGAACCTGCAGAAGGGAGTCAACAGAACGAGAATACTCAATGTCTCTGCTCCAATCGGAACTTTCACGGTGATAGTCACCAATACTTCGCTGTGGGGTAACGGGTGGGGAAGCTGGGTACAAGTGAAGGCAAGCAAGGTGGGCTGGGGTGGTCCTAAGATAGTTAGAATACCTTCTAACGGAGGTAACCTCTCTCCGGGAGTTTACGACCTTACTAATCAGATTTCAAGCAGAGTTCCCGGTGTCGTAAATCTGACTGTGATTTCCCACAACGTTGCTGGTTACGTCGTTTACTCGAGTGCGGGCCAGTACGTAGCCGGTAGAATTGCCGCCAAACTCGTCGTGTGCGTGTGGTGACACGAGCGAATTTGAGTAGGTGAGATCATGCTCAAGGAAATTACAGGAGATAAAAGAGGGCAGATGTTCACGCTCGAAAGCATAGTAGCAGCCATGCTTCTGCTGGTTGTAGCTTACTTCCTCTTTCGCTCCACCCTCCTAATTGCTCCTCAGTCGACCCAAGTGGTTGATGTTCAGCTAAGCCAGTATGCAAAAGATACGCTCAACGTGCTTGACAATCCCTCCCCTCTCCC
>JAMOMT010000163.1 GCA_027066965.1 Archaeoglobaceae archaeon | reverse complement strand
GGCCAGTTACCTCAGCTACCTTAACGAAAGTCTCGGCCTCTCCTTCTATTTCCGTCTCGTACTCGGAGAGGTCGAGCTCCTCGTACTCAGGAGGAGAGTACTTCTGGGACTTGCCAGCCCCTATAAGCTTTTCCATGAAACCCAAAAGATTCACCCCCACCGCCTTTCTATACACCTTTACTCAAAAATGTGGTATTTAAATTCTTTCGTGTTTCCCTTTTTGCTTTTCCCACCTCGCTACTTAGCATTCAGCCTTTCGCTCTTTTTTTATTTCCCGAATCAGATCCCAGATCGCAATGTCAGAAGAAATGTCAGAGAAAAAGGTGAAGAGAAAAACGGCAATGAGCTCGGCAGATCTGAGAGCGTGCGTGTTCGAGCTACAGTCGCTAATCGACTCAAGGGTGGAGAAGGTCTACCACCACATTCCCGACGAAGTGAGATTCAAGCTGAGAGGAAAAGAAGGTAGAAAGGATCTCGTTATAGAGGCAGGTAGGAGGATGCACATCACGAGGTTTCCGAGGGAAGCCCCTCGATTCCCCTCAAGTTTCGCTATGCTCATGAGAAAACACCTCGAAAACGCCAGAATAGAGTCAATAGAGCAGCACGACTTCGACAGGGTGGCGGTGATAACTTTCAGGGTGAGGAAAGGAGAGGAAGAGAAAGTATACAGAATAGTTGCGGAGCTTTTCTCCAAGGGAAACGTCATACTTTGCGAGGAAGACTTCAGAATAATTATGCCGCTCAAAGCGGGGATATTCAAAGCCGGAGAAATTTATGAGTTCCCGGAAACAAGGATAACGCCCTTCGACCTGAGCGAGGAGAGGCTGCTCGAGATATTCCGGAGTGAGAGGGAGCGGGAAAGAGAAGTAGTCAGAACTCTAGCGATGAACGGGCTTGGGGGGCTTTACGCGGAAGAAGTTTGCTTGAGAGCAGGAGTGAACAAGAAGAAGAAGTCTGGAGAACTCGATGAAGACGAGATAAGAAAGGTTGCCAGAGCGATAGAGGAAGTTTTCGGAGACATATCGAGTGGGAACTTCAAACCACACGTCGTTTTACAGGATGGAGTTATGGTTGACGTTCTTCCGGTGGAGCTAAGATACTACGATGGCTTTGAGAGAAAGTACTACAACACCTTCAACGAAGCCCTCGACGAGTACTACACGAGGCTAATAGCGGAGGAGAGTGAAAAGGAAGAGAGAAATCCAGAAGTTGAAAAACTGAAGGCGAGACTCGAAAAGCAGCTCGAAAAGCTTGAAGAATTCGAAAGAGAGGCTGAGAGGCTGAGAAGAACAGGAGACTACATATACGAGAACTGGAGCAAAATTGAAACTATTCACTCCGCCTTCTTAAAGGCAAGAGAGAATAAGAGTTGGAAAGAGATAGAGAAAGCTGTCAAGGGCTCGAAGCTCTCTAAGGTTGTGAAGGAAATTCATCCAGAGAAAAACAGCGTAGTAGTGGTGCTGGACGGGCTGGAGATAGAACTGTGCCTAGATAAAGCTCTACCGCAAATAGCGGACATTTACTACGAGAGAGCGAAGAAGATAAAGCAAAAGATGGAGGGACTGAAGAAGGCCATAGAAAAGACGAAAGAGGACATGAAGAGAGCTGAGGAGCTCGAGGCGATGAGAGTAGCGAAGAGTATGAGAGTCGTGAGAAAGAGGGAGTGGTACGAGCAGTTCAGGTGGTTCGTAACTTCAGATGGCTTCCTTGTAATAGGGGGAAGGAACGCGAAGATGAACGAGGAGATAGTTTCGAAGTACATGGAAAGCAAAGATCTCTTCTTCCACACCCAAACTCCCGGTGCTCCAGCGGTCGTGATGAAGAGAGGACAGGAGGCTCCAGAAACGAGCATAGAGGAAGCAGCACAGTTCGCAGCCGCCTACTCCGCACTGTGGAAGGAAGGAAAGCACAGTGGAGAGGTTTACTACGTTCTGCCCGAGCAGGTCAAGAGAACGGCGAAGCATGGAGAGTTCCTAGCGAAGGGCAGTTTCTACATAGAGGGAAAGAGGAACTATCTGACAGTTGAGTTGAACTGTGCTGTTGGTGTCGAGCTCTCGAAGCTCAGACTTTTCGGAGGGCCAGTTAGAGCCGTTAAGAAGTACTGCGACTACTACGTGGAGGTAGAGATAGGAGAGCTCTCCCAGAGCGAGGTAGCTGTAATGGTGGCGAAGAAGCTGATAGAAATGTCAGGCAACGACCACGTTGTAAGAAGTATAGCGACTCCGGATGAAGTCGCGAAGTTTTTACCTCCTGGAACTTCAAGGATCAAGGACTAGGGGTTTAAGTGATTGAGTATTCAATAGCTATTCACTTTATAAATTCGTAAACTCTTTCCAGTCTCTCCGCAACCTTTCTGACTTTTTCGAGCTCTTCCACGTCAATGTCCAGCTCAGGCCAGACTTCGAGCTCACAGTTTCTGTCGTAGGCCGCCTTCAGCCCCCCTGCTATTGCTGCTATGCTGTCAGTGTCCCCCCCGAGCTCAACGGCCGACCTCAGACACTCGCCAAAGCTCTCCGAGTGAACGAAACACTGTATCGCAGCCGGAACAACATCAGAGGCCAGAACTGTCCCTCTGTACTCAAATTCTCCGGAAAAGGCCCTTTCGAGCAGAAGAGTCGTGTAAGCATCGTAAGCTTTGACAGATTCTACGACTAGATCCCTCATTTCCTCTAAGCTCATTCCGTTGAAAGCACACGCGTATGCCAAAGCTACAGCGACGCTCGATGCTATAGCCTCCTTGTCCCTGTGAGTTACGATACTCTGCAGGACTGCGTACTCCTCCACGAGGTTCAAGTTGAAGGAGTAGAGAATGCCCACAGGCATTACTCTCATCGCTGAACCGCAGGTGTTCGAATCTACTCCAGCGTCTCTCCATGAGTGTCCAGCTTTCAGCCTTTCGAGAGCCTGAGAGCTTGTAGGGCCAATTCTCCTTATAATTCCGGCTTCGTAGCTCATCCTTAGCCTCTCTGCAAAATCTTGGGGGCTGAAGTATATCGTGCTCGCGAGAGACTCTGCGAGTATCAGCATCTGGGCCGTGTCATCTGTCAGCTCTCCCAGCACCTTTCCCTTCTTTTCGAAATACCTAAGCCTCCTTTTTACTTCCTCGGGAGGGAACCCTTCAAAAGGTGAGCCGAAAGCGTCTCCAAGAGCAAAACCTGTGAAAGTGCGAACGAAAGACATGTTCGGAGGTTGAAGTAAGGGATAATAAAATTTCGTGTTCAGGTAGTGTTCAAATTAGACACTTGAATCTCAGATGGTCTAGTTAAAAGTAGATGCTGCAAAACAATAAAAAGAAATAATAAAACGGAAGAGTTAAGTTTACCCATGAAGGGGCTAACAAGAGAGTTTACAAAACCAAAGACAAAGATAGTTGCGACGATCGGCCCTGCTTCCGCAAAGAAGACTGTTCTCAAGAGAATTTTGAGATACGCAAGCGTTGCAAGGATTAACCTCGCTCACGGAAGCGGAGAGGACCACCTGAAAATGATTGAACTCGTGAGGGAAGTCTCCTCGAAGATAGAGAAAGATGTCAGCGTGATGGTAGACCTCCCAGGGCCAAAGATAAGGCTCGGAGAGCTCAAGAAACCTGTCAACCTGAAGAGGGGGGAGAGGGTCGTCCTTTACGTCGGAAAGAGGACTAGGAGTGAGGAGAAAGAAAAAGACGCTAGACTTCCAGTAGATTACGAGGACTTTCCAAAGATCGTCAGCAAGGGCGGAGTGATATACCTTTGCGACGGAATGGTCAAGCTCAGAGTGGAGGAGGTGGGAGAGAACGAGGTTTACTGCTACGTCGTATACGGTGGCACCGTTACCTCAAGGAGAGGAATAAATGTACCCGGAAAGGTCAGAGTCAGGGTGCCAACAGAAGAGGACGTAAAGTTACTCGAAAATGTGAAAAACGAAACTGATGCAGTCGGCATATCTTTCGTAAGCTGTGCTGAGGACATTGAGAGGGTGAGAAAGCTGACGGACGCGTTTTTGATAGCAAAGATAGAAAGAGATGTTGCAGTCAGAAACATAGACGAGATACTGAACGCTGCAGACGGGATAATGGTTGCGAGGGGAGATCTTGGAGTAGAGATGCCGATAGAAGAGCTCGCGGTAATTCAGAAAAGGTTGATAACAAAGGCCAACCTTGCCTCAAAGCCAGTAATAACAGCCACTCAGATGCTCGAGTCGATGATTGAGGATGTGAGGCCAACGAGAGCTGAAGTTACGGATGTTGCTAACGCTATACTCGACGGTAGCGACGCTCTGATGCTCTCGGAGGAGACGGCTATAGGAAAGTACCCTGTCGAGGCCGTGGAAACTATGGTAAAGATTGCGAGATTTACTGAGAAGTGTAGGGGTGAACTAACAGAGAACAGAGTGCTTGCGGAGATGAGAAAGAGGTGTAAAGACTGCGTAGACGCAATAGCTTTGGCAATAGTGGAGGTTATGAACTGTCTAGACGTTGATTACATAGTTGCGAGGACGAGGAGCGGCAGAACTGCGAGGAGTATATCCAGGTTCAAGCCGTCTCAGTGGATTCTCGCTTTCACGACGAGCAAAAAAGTGTGTAGAGAACTCAACTTCTCCTACGGAGTAATACCGTTCGAGGTAAAGGACAGGAGTGATGTAGCAATAGCGGACTACTTAAAAGAAAGGAACGTTAGGGGAAGAATTGTGATAACCGAAGAAGTCAGACTTGACGAGAACGTAAAAGTTGGCACGAACGCAATAAAGGTGTTCGTGGTCTGAGGTCTGAAGCATTTGATGCATCATGTGAAATCGTTAGCATCATGGTAATCCTCCAGTCCATCCGTTAAGAGTTAGAAGTCAGAAAAAGTTGAAGAGCAAGAAGAGCAAAAAGCAAATAGGAGTTCAGTGCAGTGTATTTATGAAACTGCACTTTTACGGAGCGGCGAGAACAGTTACAGGCTCTTGCTTCATGCTCGAAGACAAAAGCAGAATTCTCGTGGACTGCGGGATGTTTCAGGGTAGCGTGGAAAAGAGAAATTTCAGACCCTTTCCATTCGACTGCGAGAGCGTGGATGCTGTTTTGCTCACTCACGCTCACATAGACCATATTGGACTTCTACCAAAACTCGTCAAATGTGGCTTTAGTGGAGAAATCTACTGCACTGGAGCAACAAAGGTTATAGCGGAGCATATGCTCTATGATTCGGCAAAGATACAGGAAGAGGAAGCAAGAACGCTAACGAGAAAGAACCTTAGAAAGGGGAAACCCCCAGTAGAGCCCCTTTACACTGAGGAGGACGTCAAAGACTGCTTCAAGCTGAAGTGGAAGGTAATCTACCCGAACAGGGAGAGGGAAGTGCTGGACTACTCGGTTAGGGCAAGAGAAGCTGGACACGTCCTCGGTTCTGTTTTTCTCGAAGTGGAGGGAGAGGGCGGAAGAATTACGTTCTCGGGGGACCTTGGAGAAAGTCCAAAGCTGATAATAAGAGATCCCGAGATGCCAGATAAAACTGATTACCTGCTCGTGGAGTCAACCTACGGAGATAGAAACCACGAAAGTCTCGAAAAGAGCATAGAGGAGTTGAAGGAGGCTATAAACACTACTCTCACAATGGGTGGAAATGTGGTCATCCCATCTTTCGCCCTCGAGAGAACTCAGGAAGTTCTCTACGTCATACACAAACTCTATGAGAGAGGAGAAATCCCAGATTGCCCCGTTTTTCTCGATAGTCCCCTCGCGATAGACATCACGGAAATATTCATGAGGCACAGGGAGCTCTACAACAGAGAAGCCTACGAGGAGTCGAAGAGAGGAAATCCGTTCGTCGTTCCAGGCTTAAAGTTCACTAGGAGCGTCGACGAATCTAAAGAGATAAACGAGGTTAGTGGAGCAATAATCATAGCTGGCAGTGGAATGTGCACGGGTGGAAGAATAAAACACCACCTGAAGCACAACCTCTGGAGAAAGGAGTCGAGTGTAGTCTTTGTAGGCTATCAGGTTAAGGGCACGCTCGGTAGGAGGATAGTTGATGGGGCTAAGAGGGTGAGGATATACGGGGAGGAGGTAGCCGTCAAGGCGAGGATATACACGATAAATGGTTTCTCAGCTCACGCCGGTAGAGACTTTTTAGCAAAGTGGGCAACGAAGGCGAACGCGAAGAAGACGTTTGTTGTGCACGGAGAGTTCGAGAAGAGTTCAAAGCTTGCAGAACTGCTTAGAAATAGAGGTTTGAAGTGCGAGATACCTGAGTGGAAGAGCTGCTTTGAGATCACTTAGGTGCGTTGAATTAACTGTAAAGAAGCAAGAAGTGCAACCGACAGTCAGCTCATTAAGAGTGCCTTGTCAACTGCCTACCGTCTCCGCAATACGATGTCCCAGTCCCAAAACCTAAAGCATAGTCAGAGAAAACACGAGAAAGCTTAATCAGAAAAGCAGAATAACTAAGCACATGCTCCTCAGAGTAACGTTCCTTGGAACTGCTGGCTCCATACCGAGCGTCGAGAGAAATTCATCAGCCATATTCATTCAGTTCGGTTCGCATAGAGTGCTCTTCGACTGCGGAGAAGGTACACAAAGGCAGATGATGATGGCCAAAACCGGCTTTAAAGTCGAGGCTATATTTATAACTCACCTGCACACAGACCACTTCGTTGG